>CAXUCT010000383.1:0-4235 GCA_964249415.1 uncultured Bryobacteraceae bacterium
CGCCCAAACCGCCCGCTTTCTGCGCGCGTAGTACATGGCGGCAAGATGCGGCGCCAACATCAGCGCATCCGCGGCAAAGGCAATGGCAGCGGACGGTAGATAAAAGGTTAGAAAAAATGCCAACAGCAGCGCAGCAGTCCAACCTTCGGCCTCGCTCCACCACGCGCGCCCCAGCCGGTACGCTAACCAGCAGCAAGCGGCTACATAACTCGCGTCTAGAAGCCGCAGCAGCCACCCCGCATGCGCTCCGATCAGCAAATAGTAAGCCGCGCTTAAAGGCGGCTTGTCGTACCAAAAGTCGCGATAGGGAAGTTTGCCATGCAGAATCTGGAGGGCTGCCGCTAGATGGTAATCCTCGTCCGCCCACAGAAGATGAACATGCGCCAAACGGAGGCACGCCAGCGTCAAAGCCAGCACACAAAGC
Source organism: uncultured Bryobacteraceae bacterium (assembly GCA_964249415.1). Classification (GTDB taxonomy): domain Bacteria; phylum Acidobacteriota; class Terriglobia; order Bryobacterales; family Bryobacteraceae; genus Bog-105. The sequence goes on from CAXUCT010000383.1 coordinate 425, forward strand.
CAACGCCGGGTACGCTGCGCGACAATGCAGGACGGGCTTGCGGGCGGAAACGCAGCTTCCATTCACCGCGTATCATAAAGCATGGTGAGCGAAACGTAATTGGGAGCCGCGCAAGGATCGAGAACCCTCCAGACCGTCGAGATCTCGAAATCCTACAGCGGTCGCAAGGTCGTGGACAATGTCACCGTCCGAGTGGAGCAGGGCGAGGTGGTCGGCCTGCTGGGACCGAACGGCGCCGGAAAAACCACCTCTTTTTACATCATCGTGGGCTTGATCAGTCCCGACTCCGGCCAAGTGCTGCTCGATGATGAGCCCATCACCAAGCTGCCGATGTATCTACGGGCGGGTCGTGGCGTCAGCTACCTTCCCCAGGAACCATCCGTCTTCCGCTAACTCAGCGTTGAAAACAACCTGATGGCGATTCTCCAGACCCTGCCGCTCAGTGGCCGTCAACGCCGCGAGCGCATGGAAGGCCTCATCGAAGATCTGGGCCTTGAAACCGTGCGCCACAGCAAGGGCTATATGCTTTCGGGTGGCGAGCGTCGCCGCGTTGAAATTGCCCGCTCCCTTGTATTGCAACCTGATTTCATCCTCCTGGACGAGCCTTTTTCCGGCATCGACCCCATCCAGGTCACCGAGTTGCAGCGCATCATTCAGGACCTGAAGCGCCGCGGCATCGGCATCCTTGTGACGGATCACAATGTCCGCGAAACATTGGCCGTCACCGATCGCGCTTACATTATCAGCAATGGACGAATTTTTCGTGCCGGCTCGCCCGAATCGCTCGGCAACGACCCCGAAGTGCGGCGCATTTACCTCGGCGAAAACTTCTATTTCGGCGAGCCCCCGGCCCTCTAATTTCTCGCTATACCACTGAAAAGGCGGACTAAGCGGCAGTTTTACCTTAGGTTCGAAAAGCCGCTTTCGGTGTTAAACTGAAATCCGAATGGGTTCGCTTTCGCAACGGCTACATCTCGGAGTCCAGCAAAAGCAGATACTCACGCCGGGCCTGGTGCAGATGGTCACGGTCCTTCAGCTCAATCGCATGGAGCTGAAAGACATGCTCATCAACGAGATTGCAGAGAATCCCGTTTTAGAAGAATCCGGCGAGGGCGGGGAGGAGTTGACCCCCGCCGAAGTGCAGTCCCTTATCGAGCGCGAGCGCAGTTCCGATCCGGCGGACCAGTCTATCCTCGACAAAGTCGATCAAGCAGATGCGCTGCACGCCTATGACGCCGCGAGCGAATCGGAGTTTACGCCCGAAGCGGCTGCCGGAGGAAGCATAGAATCGAGCGCTGCCGCCGCGAATGCTCCCGAAGAGGCTACTAAAACAGAGACCGATCCCTTCGACGAAATCGATTTCGGCAGTTTCTTCGACGACTATCTGGACCCTGGCTTCAAGAGCCCGGCCTCTGAAATCAGCGAGAAACCCTCGTTTGAGACCTTCCTCTCCTCACCCGTTACCCTGGGCGATCATCTTCACAGCCAACTCAGCGTGATGGTAATGCCGGAAGGAGTCCGCCAAGCCGCCAATAGCATAATCGGGAATCTGGAAGAAAGCGGTTATCTGGCCACGCCGCTTGAAGAGATCGCCGTGGCCGAAGGGCTCAGCAGCCCGGATGCGCAAGCTGGTTTGAAAGCTGTTCAATCGCTTGACCCCAGCGGCATTGGCGCCAGACATCTGCAAGAATGCCTGCTGCTTCAGATCGACAGCCGCGGCGGCCGCGAAGGCGTCGCCTGGAAAATCGTGCAGGATCATCTGAAGCTGCTGGAGACGCGGCAATTGGCGCAATTGGCGCGAATCATGGGGCGGCCCATCGAGCACATCCACATTGCCGTGAATCTGATCCGCAGGCTCGACCCGGCGCCGGGCTTACGCTACTCCGGTAGCGGAGCGCGACAGGTTGAGCCTGATGTCTACATCACCAAGGACGGTGAAGACTACGTTATTACCCTGAACGACGATGACATCCCGCAACTCCGTCTAAACGGAGACTACAAGCGCATGGTCGACCGCGAGCAGGAGCCCAACAAAGACATTCGCAACTACGTGAAAGAGCGCTTTGCCTCGGCGCTGATGTTGATCAAAAACATAGAGCAGCGCAAGCAGACCATCCTGCGCGTATGCCAGTCCATCATACGCCGCCAGACGGAATTTCTCGAGTTGGGCATCGACCAACTAAAGCCGATGATGATCAAAGAGGTGGCGGAAGAAATTGGCGTTCATCCCTCCACGGTCAGCCGGGCCGTTGCCAATAAATACGCGCATACGCCGCAGGGCGTTTTCGAATTACGCTATTTCTTTTCAGAAGCCGTGCAGGGACCATCGGGCAGCGCTACTCCGCTCTTGATTGTAAAGCGGCGCGTGAAGAAGATGATCGACGATGAGGATACTGTTCGTCCGCTGACTGATGAGCAGATTACCGCGCGTTTACAAAGCGAAGGCATACAAGTAACCCGGCGTACGGTGGCAAAATACCGGGAAGACATGAAAATTCCGTCGACACATCAGCGCCGAAGACGCGACTAACAGGCGTACCGGGTGACGCTCCTCGCACATCCGAAAGGTTCAGCTAAAAGACACAATGAGGCTCATCTACTCCGGAAAGACCAAGGAATTCACCCCTGAGCTGGAAGAGAAAGTGACAGCGAAGCTCGGAAAGTTGGGCAAGCTGGCGGAACAGCGCGGCGAGCGAGAGATTCGTCTCACGCACCAAATGGAGCGTCAACTCCACAGGATTGAAGTCACGATGAACTTCTACGACCATGCGTTGGCCGGAGAAGGCGTGGACGTGGATCTGCCCACTGCCATCAATCATGCGTTTGACAACGTAGAGAAGCAGCTATTGAAGGCTAAAGCGCGCTGGCGCGATACACAGCGCGATGCCAAGGGCGTTCGCTCCACGAAGGAGAGCTGGGACGAAGCGACACCTTCCGGCGGCGAGCCGGCTCCTCAAAACAAAGCTGCCAATGGAACCGCTCGCAAGCCGAAGATCTTCCGCGTAAACTACAACGACGGTCATAAACCTATGACCGTGGAAGAGGCCATCCTTGAAATGGGCACCGAGGGCTACGTTGTGTACCGCGATTCGGATCGCGATTGCTTATCTGTCCTGGTACGCCGGGCCGACGGCCACTTCGACCTGATCGAATCCTGAGGGCGCGCCACCACTCTCTTCCATGCGCTAACAGCCGACATTATTTAATCTGTATGAAGCCGAAAGAGGACGATGCCGATCCGGTAGAGGCGAAGGATGCGCTTCCGCCTTCTGACCTGGTCATCATCACAGGCACCAGCGGTTCGGGTAAGCAGACCGCTCTGAAGGCCTTCGAAGATCTCGGCTTCAACGCTGTCGATAATCTTCCCATTGCGCTGGTGCCCAAGTTTGCGGACCTGACGCACGATTCCAAAAGCCGCCAGCGCGCCGCGTTAATCATCGATATTCGTGAAGGTGAAGCGCTGAAGCAGTTTCCGGCCATCTACCACGAACTCAAGCGGACTCTTCGCTCCACGATTCTTTTTCTGGATGCGGAAGATGAAGTCTTACAGCGACGCTTCAGTGAAACCAGGCGTCCCCATCCGCTCGGCGCTGAGTCGACGGTCATGAGCAGCATACAGGATGAACGCGGGCAACTGGCGCCCATCCGAGCGCTTGCCGACGTATACATTGACACTTCGAAACTGAATGTGCACGAGCTTCGTAGGTCCATCTCCGACAAGTTTGAAGATGGCCAGAATGCGACCAAAGTTGTCATTTACGTCAACAGCTTCGGCTTTCGCCATGGCGTTCCGTCCGACAGCGATCTGGTC
>CAXUCT010000384.1:0-4222 GCA_964249415.1 uncultured Bryobacteraceae bacterium
TTAATCTTCTGCCAGATGATCCCCAGGATGGATTGGTTCCATGTTCCCCCTCAGTGCTAATCCACAATCTCGACATTAACCGCGCCCTTGCTTTCCACCGGCCATTCAAAACAAAATCCGCCATTTCGTTGATGCGAATGCTGTACTGGCCCTTGCGGTCGCCTTTTTTGAGTAGCCCGTTCTGAAATGCTGTTTGCAGAGCGCACGTCTCACGAGGCGTAGCCAGGCATTAGGACAGCTTTCCCGAAAGCTTGAGAACCGTTCAGTAATACCGGGCATACCCGTACCCGCGCCGATGCCCGAAACAGGCGCGCGTACACGAAAGCCCAAGGAAGAGAAAAATGAGCAGCGCCACTAGGCAGCCCAACCCAATGTTTTTTAAGACTGTGTTGCCGCTGCCCTTTGCGCCGGACATTCCGTACGGTACGGACGACGGAGGCTGGGGCGCAGCTCCGTACGACGGCTGTGTTCCGTATTCATTCGGCGGAGACGAGGGAGCGCCGCCTAACGCGGTGCCGCAATTGGAACAAAATTGGGCGTTATCTTGATTGGCTAATCCGCAGTTCGGGCAGATCATGATTATGCTTACTGTAACGCGATTCGCGCGGTAAACCTGTGAAGAGTTAGTTTCTGCGTTGTGCGCGGTGCCGGATGCGAAGAATTTCTATAGTGTTCCCCTGGGTTCGATAAACCGCGATATAGGGCAGAGGTGCAAGAACTAGCTCACGGGTGCCTTGTCTTAGCCCCGCACGTCCACGATGCGGGACTCCACAAGTCGCGCGATCCTTCGTACAGTGTACGTCCCACATCCAAAGCGGGCTGCCGGTTATCAACCCCGATACGGCGGAAAATGGAATGGAGATCGTCTAGTGCTTTCGGCGTCCAACGTATCTGCATTAAGCGCTGTATTCGCGCTCAAAACGGGCAACCACTTCCTCATGATCGATCAGCCCCCCCGATCGGCGGAGTCAATGCCCTCCTCTCAGCCTCAAGGAAAAGCCTATCTTCCTCGACCAAACGCAACGCGGCATCTTTCACAATCTGAGCGGGGTTGGTGCCGCGATAGCTGGCAACGCGGGAAAGGCAAGCGAGCTGCTCTGGTGTGAAATCGACTTGCATGCCCGAATTTTAGAGACTCAGGCGTGTTCTGTCAATCAGCCTCCCCGCGTCTCAATGAACGTACTGTTTCCTCGATTCGCCTTGTCACGGAAAGAGCGTTGCAATCGCTTATACTGATGAGCATCGCTGCACGTTCCACTTCCGTTGACACTCGCCGGTTACGCGACTTGGCCGGTGTAGGTCCGTCCATCGAGGCCGATCTGCACCTGCTCGGTGTAATGAGCCTAGAGCAGTTGGCGACTCGCGAGGGTGACGAACTCTACACAGCGCTTTGCGAGAAGACTGAAACCCGGCAAGACCCTTGCGTGCTTGATACATTGCGCTGTGCCGTGGCGCAGGCTCGTGATCCGCATCTGCCAGTCGAACAGCGGAACAGGTGGTGGTGGTCACGGCAGCGCAAGCAATCAAACATCTGATTCGAGGCTGAGATACTGCAGGTATGCCGTGCCCGTATTTCGAGCCGCAACGGGTCGCGACGGACCCCTGTCACGCTTCCGCGCGGCTGCCGTTGATTGAAGAGTATGACGGCATCTGCCATGCGCACCGGGAGCCGGTTAACGCTCCGGCGGCGGTTCGTTTCCGTTGCTGCAATCATGGCTACTCGCGAGGTGGTTGTGAGCGTCTTCCGGCGGCCGACATTCGGTCCTGCGCGCGCTATCACGTGGTCCAGCGGTCGGAGTCGACGCTCGATGTTCTCTGCGTAGAGGAGCAAAACTATGCTCCGTTGCGCTGGCACTCGGTTCAATACTTGATTGCGAGTGACAGTCTGACCGTCGAGACCACGGATGTTTGCCTCCAAGCGCAGTTGCTTGCCTTTTGCCGCAGTTACGTCAAGCGATTTCCCGGCTGACGGGCGGCTCTTCTTCATGTCGAACGCAAACCAATTCATTACAGAATCCGAAAATCGGATTGAAACTCGAGGGATTGGCGAATCGCGATCCGAGTACTCGGAGATCTGTCTTCCCAACGACACGAATTTGCTGGGTAACATGTTAGGCGGCCACGTTATGCATCTAGTGGATCTGTGTGGCGCGATTGCGGGAATGCGACACGCTCGGAGCATTGTTGTGACCGCATCGGTCGACCAGATGACCTTCCTTCATCCAATTCATGTAGGCGAGCTTGTGATGCTGAAGTCTCAAGTGAACCGCGTTTTTCGAACCTCCATGGAGGTGGGAGTGAAAGTGTGGGTGGAGCATTTGCAAACCGGAAAGCTGAGGCACACTTCATCCGCGTATTTGACCTTCGTCGCTCTGGACAAAGCCGGCAACCGGCTGGTGCTACCGCAGGTTGTTCCGGAAACCGGCGAGGACAAGCGCCGTTTTGAAGAAGCGGCGGAACGCAGGGCTTATCGTCTCGCCTGCAAAGACAAAACCAGAAATCGCGGTTAGAGCAGCTTACGCTATTCGGGGTCTGCTTTATACATGTACTTGATACAGTGCTTGAACAGCATGAGATTCGGCGCATCCATGCGGTTCAGCTTTAAACAGTCGCGGTCATACCATTCGATTACACCTTCTAATTGTTCTCCGTCCGTGAGGACCACCACCATCTGCGTTTTGCTTTGCATCTGCTTGGAGTAGTAAAACTGCTCAGCGTTGGTCTGGTCCGGCGGCGTAGTCTTCTTCGTCGATGCGGCACGACGGGTGGGATCTTTTGCGTCTCCGATAGCGCTACGCACAGGCTTTCTAATGAGCGACTCGAGCCGCCTCTCCTCAATCATTTGTCCTCGTATATGGTCCCGGATACATTGCACTCGCCCGTGGAAGCGAGGCGCAAATTTGCTTGGTTAGGCGCTGGCCGCTTACGACAGGTTACGTAAAATAATAATCATAGCGTCGAGCGCTGCTGTTTTTTGTATATTTCTGCGGACCATTAGGACCAGTTCATCCACGCACCGGACGGCGCGTTCGATCCAGGAGAAATTTATGGCTTGCGCGATGTGGGTCAGGCGCGGTTGAACGTCGCGATTTTTGGACGGGACTCGCCCATGGAGCACACTAAGGATGTCTTCGAGAAGCCCATAGGCGACCTTCAGGTAGGCTTCTAGTTTCTCGGATCTGCTGGCGTTAAACGATTCTGAGTTCTGCAGCCAGGTAGAAAACGGCGTAAGACCGGCACCACATTCGAGCGCTGCAAGCAGGAGTCCGCGCCGGGCTCTGAACTGATCAAGCTCCATCGACGCTGCCAGTCCGGGACTGCCTTCTGACAGCGCGATGCGGATGTCAGCGTCCGCTAGCGCTTTCGATCGGGAGAACTCGATCATCTCGGCGTCCGACAACCTCGTCATTTGCAAAACGAGCGAACGGGACCGGATTGTGGGGAGGAGATCGTATAAGTTTTGGGTAGTGGCCAAGATGACGAGATGATCGGGCGGCTCTTCGAGAACCTTCAGCAGAGAGTTGGCGGACTGCTCGTTGGCGCGCTCGATGCCGTCGATCAGAAACACGCGATGCGATCCATGCAGCGGCTTCAATTGAGCGCGTTCCCTTAGCAATCGCATCTGCTGGATGGTGATCTGACGCAGCGGGCCATCGGGAGCGAAGGTGACGAAGTCGGGATGGCTGGAGAAGAACAACGGATCGTCGGCGCGCTTATCGGAGGTCCATTTCTCCCGTTGATCGACGAGGTCCTGGTTATGGGGCAGGCTCAGATCGTCTTGCTCAATCTTGTGTGCGCCGTTCAGAAGAGCGGCCGCGAAACGCCGGGCGAGCGTAGCTTTCCCTACACCTTCGGGACCGCTGAGCAGGAGGGTTTGCGGAATTCGTTTCCGCTCGATCATCTGAGCGAGTGTCTGCGCAACACTCGAGTTGCCGTAAAAATTCGGGAATGACATCAGGCCGTTTCCAGTTTGGCAACAGTCCTGTTTTGCAGAAGCGGACTAACGGCGACCCAGACTCTTTCCGCTACCCTCGCGGGATCGGCTTCACCATCAACGGTTTGAAATCGCCGGGGCTCTCCCGCGGCAATCTTGCCGTAGCCTTCGGCGACGCGCTGGTGAAACTCGAGTGGCTGCCCGTCCAGGCGTGCCTCACTCGTGTCTTTGACGCTTCTCTCATTACGCTGGTGCGCACGCGCTAAACCAGCTGCGACGTCTATGGTC
>CAXUCT010000385.1:0-4200 GCA_964249415.1 uncultured Bryobacteraceae bacterium
GTATTCCGCCACGACCGGTTTGGCCGTGGCGGCGATCACAGTCCCTTCAATGCCGCAGGATATGCCGCCGTCCGCATTACCACGCCCATGGAGAACTTTTCGAATCAGCACACCGCCACCGACACTTTCGCCAATACCGCTCCCAGCTACACGGCCCTGGTTGCAAAGGCCAATGCCGCGGCGGTTGCGTCATTAGCGCTGGCTCCGAAGGCGCCCGATTTACGAACCGCTGCTCCTGCCGAAGGGCGCGCTTATTCCTCCCCGCTGCATCGCGGGCCGGGGCCGGAAGGCGAGCCCGACAAGGGTTACAACGCCGAGATGACCTGGCACAACGAGCAACCGGAACCGGACCTAATGGGCTACATCGTGGTCGAGCGGAAAACCACCTCGCCCCAATGGGAGAAGGAAATCTTCGTCGGAAATGTAACCCAATACACCTTGCCCAACGTGAACATTGACGAGGTGGTGCTGGGAGTGAAAGCAATTGATAAAGATGGGAATGAGAGCCCCGTCTCGGCCTACCTCACGCCCCCCTATACGCAACGCAAAATCGAGACGTTCTGATGGCGCTGGATGTCACCTCGCGAGTGGAAGAGAATTTCGGAATCCTGGAGCTGTCCGGTTCACTGACGCTCGGGCCGTCCCTGAGTACTTTGCGTGACTGTGCCCGGCAACTGTTGAACAGCAATCGCCTTTCCGGAGTCATCTTGCAGGTTGCGGGCGTGACAAACACGGACAGCTCTGGCTTAGGCGAACTCACTGTCGTTTACACGCTCGCCCGCAAACGAGGTTGCCCCATTCGCTTGGTGCAGGCGAGTTCCAGCTTGCATAAAATGCTGGAACTCACCCGGCTGGATGGCTTATTGCCCTCAGCCAATGACGTATCGGCTGCCAAAGCAGAAATGAAGCAGTAGGCGGAGCGTAGAAGGTTATTAAATCAGCCGTTTCCGCAGGAACCACGCAAGCGGCAGCACGCCCAGAAAGACCAGGCCGGAGTTGGGTTCCGGAGCACCGGTCGCTTCGGTCACGCTGACGTTATCCACAAGCGTGCCAAACTCGTCACCCGACGGATCGTTACTACTGAAAACAATCTGCGCGGAGGTTGGCGAGAGCACAGCGAAGTTGAAGGACACGACGTTTGTGTCGCCCGAAAGTGTATTGTAGGTCTGATTGAAGAAGGAGCCAAAGGTGACCGTGGTAGATGCCTCCGTGCCGCGCTGACTGCCGTTTATGTCAAAAGCAAGCGTGTAATTGCCGGAAGCGAGGCTGATGGGCGTACTTGTGATCTGTCCATTCGTCGCGCCATCCATGTCGACACAACTTCCCGACTCGGCCGGGACGCAAAGGTTTCCGTATCCGCCTGGCCCTACCATGTCGATGTTCCCACTGGTTACCGTGAACGTACCGGTTTTACTTAAATCCACTGTTCCGCTGGCCATCGAGCTCTGGAACGGATTGCTGTCAAAGTTGTCCGAGAAAAGAACAGAACCGTTGCTCACGTTGGCAGAACAGCACAACACTGTTACCGAGACCAGCACAGTCGTTAGCGGCGCACGCAAGACAGTGCGCATGGCCAAATTAGTAAATCGCAAATTTCCTCCGTTAATTGCCGGCGAGGCGCTTGCCCCGCTCTTTACCCTTGTGAGCAGCTTCCCTTGAAACTCTCAGGGCTCCTTAAATAGAAATCGGCAGAGACATTCACGGCCAGACAGTAGACTTCGGGCAAGATAGTTTCCGCCCGCTTCAGATTCAGCTCCTGCCGATAAGGCTTATGGCTGGTTCGAACCTATGGGAACACTTATCCCGGGCGGAATGATGACTAAGGTAAGCAGGCGCGCCGGTGAACGGGGCGCGGAGATGGTGGAGTGCAGCCTGGTGCTGGTGCCGATGCTGGCTTTGGTGCTTCTAGCCGCGGATGTAGCGTGGGCGGTTTTTGCAAAGGCGACCCTGCAGGAAGCTGTCCGGGAGGGAGTTCGCTACGGCGTGACAGGGGGTACGGGCACGGGCCTGGATGCTTCAATCCGGCAGACAGTGACAACGTATTCGTTCGGCTTTATCACTGCAGCGAACCAATCTGACATATTGATTGCTTATTACGCGCCGGGCGACACGACTACGAACCTGGCGGGTACGTCAGGCGCTACGGCGGGCGGAAATATTCTGCAAGTGAGTATCAACGGACTAACGTTGAAGGCCCTGGGCGCGGTGGGATGGTCCGCTACGCCGCTGAACTTAAGTGCGAGCGCCGCCGATGTGATGGAGAGTTTGCCTCCGGGTGCGGCGCGCAGTGAGTGAGGCAGAAATGAGAAAGAGTCCGGGTTCGGGAGAGCGCGGTAGTAGCTTGGTGGAGTTCGTGATGTGCTTTGCGCTGTTTTGGGTCCCCTTTTTCATGGGGATGATGGAGTTAGGGGTCAACCTGATTCGAGCGCTTCAAGTCACCGAAGTGTGCCGGGATGCGGCGCATATGTCGGCTTTTGCGGTAGACTTCTCTGACCCTGGCAATCAGGCTATTTTGCTGAAAGTCGCGCAGGGGCTTAATTTATCTTCGAATGGTACAGGGGTGATTATTCTGTCGACCATCACTCACGTTATTGACACGGATTGCAAGAATGCGAATTTACCACCCGATCCGAATCATTGTGCCAACATAAATTCCGATGTAGTCACGCGCAGGATCGTTATCGGAAACTCCTCCGTCCGATCCAGTGCATTTGCTACGCCCACCTCTTCGGATATGGACAGCAGTGGAAGCATTGCACCGGCGACGTACCTGACAGACACGACTTGCCAAGCGCCGAATTTTAAGAGTTTAATCACACTGGTCTGGGGACAGAACGCTTACCTGGCCGAGATGACACTGAACTCGCCGGACTACAGTAGCTGGAAGCCTCTGGGCAGCACGTCTTCGAGCGCCCGGTCCATTTTCTGAATCTAGCCTTCTTTCGACCTTACTGCGTCAGCCGCAGGATTTGCGAAGCGATCTGCTGAAACGCGGAGTTCATGCTGGCTTTAGTGCAATAGTTGTAAACCCCGGTGCGTTGGCTGGAATTGTGACCAGGAGCTCTAGAATCGTTCGCTATGCGCTCGAGGAATGCAGTGTTGATCTGTTCGTATTGGGTGCCGCCGAGTCCGATGGTGTAGATGATCGGCTTTAAATTGGTGTCGCTACGAATCGTATTGGCCATGTTGTCCGCTGCGCTGAGGGCGGCATCCGTGATGGACTGCGGGGTGTCAATTCGCAAGCGTTTTCCGTCATAGTAATACGACCCGGAAGGCACGAGGTCGCTCGGTTGAGTGAAGTAGCCGTTTAGATTGTTTTTGTAGTTTGTATTGTCAGTCGCTGGTAAGTAGGCAATATCGGTGCGGATGGCTGCCACGGTGTTCGGGTAGCTGCCGCTTGTGAAGTTACAACCAGGGCCATTTACCGCCGCTGCCGGATAGGGAGGCGTAGGATGGTTGACATCGTTGCTTTGATAGGGACTCACCCAGGAGATCAGCTGTGGTGTATCGGCGAACACTCCTGATGTGAACCCGGTTGGAGTGCCAGTCCCCATGAGGTCGGTGACCACACCGGACAGGGTGGAAGCGCAGCCAGTCGCGCCGACGGTAACTAGCGAGCCAGTATTTTGCCAATCGTAGCGGCTATCCGTTTGGGTGTGAAGAAGATTAGGGGTGCTGTTTGAGCCGTTGGTATATGTGGCTGGAAACGAGTCGGCATTTCCATCCGTGAATAGCACGATTATATTGTCAGCGGACTTCTGACTGATGGTTTGGAGCCTATTATAGGCGAGAGCAAGGGCCTCCACTGTATTGGTGTAGCCCGTGCATTGCAACTGATTCAGGTAGGAGTTTATATTTTGGGGGTCCGACTTGAAGGTTGTTTTGGCCTTGTAATCCTCATTTGCTGATGATTGGAAATCAATCAGCCCAACGGTATCGATGCCATTGGCAAAGCTATTCACAAAGTTTTGGGCGTTTGAGATGAGGCTTGTGCAGGCCCCTGCTTGTGTCAAAGAGTAGGAACGATCAACTATAAAAATGATGTTTGAAGCGCGGCGAGTGGCCGCTCCGCTATCGCTAAGGGTGGCTGTTTTTTGGCCTAGGATGCGCAGTAAATAGAGCGGAACCGTTACCGTTGCGTTGACTGTGGCTGTCATGGTGTTGTTTGCATCTTGCGTTATGTTGATGGTCGGCTGGGGC
>CAXUCT010000386.1:0-2686 GCA_964249415.1 uncultured Bryobacteraceae bacterium
CTTCTCCGCTGCTTATCCATGCCTTCCCAGGCAACGATCTCGCTGCGATTCCCTGGCACGCCATGCTTACTGCCAAGCGCAACGTAGCCGACGATGCTGCCCAATCCCTGAACTGCGGGAAATTGGTGCAATATCTCGGCAATAGACGCTTGCGACCGTTCGCGCAGAATGGATCGAATATTCTCCCGCAGCGTGCGAAAGTCGATTTCGGATTGCGCCACCAACTCGCCCACCCGTCTCCAAGCTGATCGGCGCCGCTTCTCCATCGTTCATTCCACCCGCCATACTCTGCTTGGACGGGTCATACAAAACCCACTGGCTGAGAGATCGAAGACGGCTGCTGGTCAGTTGCAGTGTGTATTCCAACGCATCGGCCATCCGGATTTCATCCTTAAGAGCCAAAGCAGTGCGCTGTGCTTCCTTCAGTAATTGATTCACGCGGCGCTGCTCAAGATACTCGCGGCTTTGCACGTAATGTTTAAGACTCCGTGCAAAGTGTTGCAGCACATCGTGCACCATACCGCCTTGCTCCAATAGAGTTCGCGTCAAGCGTAACAAGAAACGCCGTTCGCGCGAGTCAAGCTGGTTCGCAAATGGCCGCGATAACACTTGATCTAGGGCTTGCTCCAGAGTGGAGCTCTGTTCGGGATCCACCAGCAGGCGCCAGAATGCGGAGAAGGTGCGTCCAGCTTCACTTTCCCCGATCAAATCCACGCCGGCGAACAAGGCCTCCAGTACCTCACCGCGTGCGGTGTCGCTATCCACAAGGCGTTCACGAAGATCGCGATTTAGATGTTCAAACTGATCTCGAACCCGCCGAAAATCTCCCGCCAGATCGTCCGCGAGCGAGATGATCTCTCGCGCTCGTTCGAGCGCCGAAGGATCCGCGAGCATTTCCAAGCGCCCCTGTTGGATTGCCTCGATCTCCCGGTCGATCCGGTCGCGTTCGGCCAGCAAAGTGGCGATCCGGGTTTGCGGATTGGGTTCGGTCTCCTCCGCCAACCGGACAAGCTGTTGAATGACGACCGACAGCCGGCTCTCGGTTGCGGCGGTGCGAGGTTCCACTAAACCGGTGACAAAGCGGATAGCGCCCGCTGCCGCAGTCGAAAGTTCATATTCTTCCTCCATCGCTCCGGCAGGGAAACGGCGTTCCAGGTAACCGGCTGAAAGCCAATCCGCTACGTATGCCTGGGCCGTCTGGGGCAGATCATATCCCAGGGAACGTAAGTCCTCTAAGTCGCGGCCGATGCGTTCATGAAAAGAGGATGCCTGGAGACTGCGTTGTCCTTCGAGCAGGTGCATTTGAAGTAAGGCAACAATCCCGGGCCCGTTATCCGCTGCAAGTAGGCGCCATAACGGCTGCTCACGCAAACGGCGGTACGTGGCGATGGCTGTGCTAACTTTCAAATTCCATCATAGAGTGCTGTAGGTTCACTGAAAGTCGCGGCTTTTTGGCGGGCACCTTATGGTTTGTGCAAAAATCGGAGGCCAATTCTTTTTCGTTCAAGAGTGCCAAAACGGTGGCTCTTTCGAAAACTGTTCTTATTGTCAAGCGGCGATGACCTGGCAGCGAATGAGGTTCAACGATCCGACGTGCGCAAACCGCTCCGGATCCATTTCAATGCTGCTGCGGATTGCTTCAAAGTCGCTCGGATTGTTATGGATCAGGGTCATACCGGTTACCAGCGCGGTAGCGGCAATAATTCCGTCGAATCGCCATCTTGCTAGTCTTTCGGTCCGCGATTCGGCGAGGCGGTGCGATCTTTTCGGAGGCGTCGGAGGATCTGGAACAAGCGCTGCGATCTCGCCGGCTATAACTGCTGTGGCCGTATCAACAGACCATACCCGCCGGGCCGCGTTGAAATAGGCTACACGGGCTGCTTCAATCGCGGGTCGCCGCCGCTGATCCACCGTACGCCACAGCATCGCGTAACCACGTATCCTCTCAAAGACTGTGATTGCCGAAACATGCACAGGATTCCTTTGAAGATATTCGCGCCACCAACGAGCCGTGCCCGTGTCGCCGGCTCGCGCGAACCAACTCTCCGCGCTGGTATCGAAGAGAAACGGTCCCCACCCCGGATGAATCACTTTCGGGCTCGGCTAGCGCCGTTCCTAATGCGCCGTTTTTCGGGCGTGTGTTTTCCTGATGGAAGTTCTTCGCTCACGATGCCATCCAGTAGCAGTAACTCGTCAGCCGAAAAGCCCGCAAACGCCTTGGAATACTCGTGTAGGATGGCCTCGCTTCGCTGCGCTTGCCCTTCTTCCCACAGACCGCGCTGGAGTGCTTCGCCGACGACCGAACTCAGGGTAAGGTGACGTTCCCGGGCCATCCGCTCTGCGAGTTCCAGGCACGCCTCAGGAAGGGTCAGGGTTGTTCGTCGAGATTTGGAGTGCTTCATACGAGCATCCATGTTAGCATCAAACTGTATCTAAATAGATGCAAGTAAATCGCCTGACAGCTACTGCCGCGCTCATGAATTGGGACATCCCCGCAAGGTGCTTGAGATGAATCGACGCGAATTGTTGCAAGGGGTTGCGACGGGACTCTCTCTTTTCCGGGGCGCCGAATGGCGCAGAAGACAGAATTGGCATTCGGCAACTCCCGGATACGAATCGCCGTTCTGGGCAACGAGACGACCATCTGGTCGTTAACAGAGTTGTCCAGTGGAAAGACGTATCGCTT
>CAXUCT010000386.1:2696-4190 GCA_964249415.1 uncultured Bryobacteraceae bacterium
GCAGGCGAGTGGCGGGACTGACGCGAATCAGCGCACAGCCTGAAAGCCGTAATCTGAGAAGCGGAATTGCGGAGTACCGCTTTCAGGGACAGTTTTCCGACGACCAGAGTCTCTCGCTCGAGATGATCTTCCGTGTCTCACAAGGTTGTCCAGTGCTAAGATTCCGCTACGTACTGCATAGCACGGGAGGGCATGTCATCACCAAGGGTGGCAACGTGGTGCCATTGCGTTACATCCGTCTACCGTTCGAGAAGATGCGCCGCGTGGAGGAGATTCGGGTGTCCTTCTTCAACGACATGCTCCACAGCTACACGGCAGACGAATGAATTGCCACTGAACAAGGATTGAAAGATGGTGTGGCCCTCATGGGCCAATCGTCGTCGGGGAAGATGCAGCTGGCCATTGCTTGCTCTCGGCTTATGAGCATGGATCGCAAGCGCCGGATTCTTTCCTACAGTTCAGACCACTCGTTCAGGATGCGCTCGACTTGGCGTTCAAGGGTAACTACTGTCCGGGTCAGAATGCGGACGGTTTCGAGACGCCTTGGATGGAAGTTGCCGCCACTGACGGGGGGATCAGCCGCATCGCTCGCGATTTTCGGAATTTCGTCCTGAACGGGATGAGCGTATCCACGGAGAGCCGCAAGCCTTACCTGTTCTATAACACCTGGAACTTTCAGGAGCGCAATAGATGGTGGAACGGCAAGAGCTATCTCGATTCGATGGAATCCCGAACAGATTCTCGCCGAGATCGAAGTAGCCCACCGCATCGGCATCGATGTTTATGTCATGGACACCGGCTGGTATGAGAAGACAGGTGACTGGCAGGTTAGCACCTCTCGTTTCCCGGACGGTCTGAAGACGATTCGCGCCCGCCTGGATTCGTACGGAATGAAACTCTGACTTTGTTTCAATCCCACTGCGGCAGCGGTCTTAAGTTCAGTCGCCGCGCAGTACAGGCCCTATGTCCGGAGTTGGAAGGGAAAGGAAGCTGAGCCCCGGCCTGTCTGGGAAACGGAGTCCAGTTATCCGATGTGCCTCGTAAGCCCGTACTCTGATGCATTCGCGGAGTCACTGATTCGCGTGGCGCAAGAGACCGGAGTGCGGTATTTCAAATGGGATGCGATTGGGCAGTACGGATGCGACTCACCGCACCATGGGCACGGAACGGAGCTCAACACGCAGGAGGAGCGTTCCGATTCGTATGCCTTTCAACTGCCATTGCAGTTGGCCAGGATCGTGGAAAAAGTATCGGCCGCTTTTCCGGACACCATTGTCGACCTCGATGTGACGGAAGGGGGGGCGCTCCGTCGGGCTCAGCTTTTTATCGGCGGGTAAGTATTTCCTCATCAATAACGGACCATACGCCTTCAACTACGACCTTCCGATCGACAAAGACAAGGAGAACTGGAACCTGTTCTTTTATCCCGGCCCTGCGCGTACGTGGATTTGCCGGTCTCCACTAAGTTATGATCGGTGGCTTCCCTCTGTTCTG
>CAXUCT010000387.1:0-1751 GCA_964249415.1 uncultured Bryobacteraceae bacterium
GCCCGAAGCAGCCGATGGTCTGCCCCGATTGCAGTTTAGGCAGCCAACGTTGTTTTTGTTCTTCCGAGCCGAAGGTGTAAATGGGGTACATCACCAGTGCGCCTTGCACGCTGACAAAGCTGCGAATGCCGGAGTCGCCGCGCTCGAGTTCCTGCATGATAAGGCCGTACTCGATGTTGTTCATGCCGGCGCAGCCGTACCCTTCGAGGTTCGCGCCGAAGAACCCGAGCCCCCCCATTTCAGAGATCAGTTGCTTAGGAAAGACCGCGCTGTTGAAGGCTTCGCGAACAACGGGCAGCACGCGCTCATCCACAAACTGGCGAGCGGTTTGGCGGACGAGTAATTCCTGTTCGCTGAGCAGCGAATCAAAGTCAAGATAATCGACGCCGGGGAAGCGTGGCATAGTGGTTGCTATTCCTATTAGACACGGAGGGACGGATGTCAGAGCTTGGGCAAGCTGTTCGTTCTATCTTCGGCAAGCCGGCCTTCGCCTTCACGGCGTTGCTGACGATTGCTTTAGGCATTGGCGCGAACACTGCCGTTTATGCAGTTATTCACGCCGTTTTGATTGAACCCCTTCCGTTTCGGCAACCGAAGGATCTCGTTCAGGTCTGGGAGACGCATCCTGATTTGCACAATTTCCAGGTCTCGGTCCCGGACTATTTAGACTGGAAAAGGTCTGTCAGGAGCCTCGATCTTGCAGCTTATACCTTTCAGTCGATGGACAAAGCGACGCTGCTGGGCCAGGGCGACCCAGTAGCGGTACAGGGCGCCAACGCCTCTTCGGAGCTGTTCGCGGTCCTAGGTATCGAACCGCTCTTAGGGCACGTATACAATGCCGAAGACGAGAAGACCAAGCAGCCGCTCATCCTTATCAGTGAACAGCTATGGCGGCGGAAGTTTTCGGCTAGTCCACAAGTAGTTGGACATTCTCTAAGGCTGGGTACTACCTCGTTCACGATCGCCGGTGTTCTTCCTCAAAGGAATGCCTTTCCGGTGTGGGCAGATGTATGGATGCCGCTCTCACTCATCGACTCTGAGTTGCGCTCCACGCGTAAGTTTCATCCGCTCGAAGTCATTGGCCGCCTCAAGCCGGGCGTGTCGTTACGCCAGGCCGAAACGGAGACGGAGAAAACCGCACGCCAGCTCAGCGCCGCTTATCCGGCAACAAACGGCAAAATCGGTGTTTTCTTGGTTCCTCTTACGGAAACGGTCACCGGCGAAGTACGGCCTGCACTTTTGGCGGCCTGGGTTGCCGTAGGACTCGTACTCGTGATTGCGTGTGCAAATCTAGCGCATTTGATGATGGGCCGCGCTCTCCACCTTCGTCATGAAATCGCCCTACGTCTAGCGTTAGGAGCAACCAGATTAGCAGCGTTCCGTACGTTTCTTCTTGAGACATCCATCCTCTCACTAGCCGGCGGTCTGCTCGGCGTTGTGGCGGCGGATTTGGTTCTTCCACTCATTCAACGTTTGGCGCAAGCGCAAGTGCCTCGCTTCGAGGGTGTCGCGATCAACTTTTCCGTCTTGCTATTTGCACTTTTTGCGTCGCTTCTGATGGCCATCCTCTTTGCCGCGCCCTCTTATCTGCAAGTGTTTCGTTCGGACTTGAACGGCACCCTCTCTTCCTTGAACACCAGGGGTTCTTCGGTCCGTCAATCCTGGCTCAGCCCGGTGCTGATGAGTTCTGAAGTGGCACTCTCGCTCGCTGTTTTGTTAGCGGCGATTTTGCTAGTTCGCAGCTTTGCGTT
>CAXUCT010000387.1:1761-4154 GCA_964249415.1 uncultured Bryobacteraceae bacterium
GCGATGACATTGCAGATTCAACCGGGTATCCACTCTACTGGCGTACTTGCCGTGCATTCACCTTTGGCCGATCAAGACTGGCAGAGATCATACGACCTGTTTCGTAATCGTGTTGCCCCGGTACTCGAAAGTATCCCCGGAGTTCAGGAAGTAGCAGCGGTCAATTCCATTCCCATGAGCCTTGGAATAACAGAACACAGTCGTTATGCCACACGTTTCGCAATCGCAGGTGCGCACCTCGACGCCGGCGGCTTTCCAACGGCGCAAATCAGATGGTGTACCGATCACTATTTTCATGTGCTCGGGATACCTCTCACCCAAGGAAGGTTGCTCACAGCGGCAGATCACAATCAGCCTCGCTACTTGATCAATCAAGCATTCGCAAGGCATTTTTTCCCGCATTCGAATCCAGTGGGACACAAGATAATAATGGGGGTAGTGAGCCCTCATCCGGAATCGGCTGAGATCGTCGGAGTTGTCGGGGACGTTCGCGAATTCGGATTCACTTCCGCGCCCGAACCAACCCTGTATTCCCTGGATGTTTCGCCTGAAATGGAAGTGGTGATAAAGACTGCGAGTGCAAGCGCGGCGCTTCGAAGCTCCATTTCCGCAACCCTGCGACGAATCAATCCACAAGAAGCGACAGGGCCGGTAAGAACATTGAGTGACTATCTCGAGGCCTCTTTAGCGCGCCAGCGATTAATTCTGGCGTTGATCGCAACGTTCGCTGGCTTGGCCGCCTGTCTTTGTGCGGTCGGCATTTACGGTGTATTCAGTTATTCCGTGAGCCGGCGCATGCGGGAGTTCGGCATCCGCTCCGCTGTGGGTGCCCGTAGGGGAGACCTGCTTGCCCAGGTCATGCAGGAATGCCTGGTCGTAATTCTTCCCGGCGTGCTGGCCGGAATCGCTATCTCGGCGGCATGCTCACAGTTCATGCAGATCTTGCTTTTTCGAATTTCTCCGACGGACGCGTTGTCTTCAGCAATAGCAACGATGGCAATCCTTACCTTATCCATAGGCTCCGTTTCAATTCCTGCTTTACGAGCGGCAAACGTTGATCCAGCTCGTATTGTTCGCGTGCAGTAGCTTGAGATCACGTTGCATTGGAGGTGAATCCTTCAATGATCCAGGCGAGCATCCAAAGGCGGTACCCGCAGGCGCTCTCGTAAGTTTCTAGACCGGCGTTTTCGTCCATGCCTCGATAACCTTTCGCCACTTCAAGATCACTTACCGCGTCTCGAACAGCGTAAGATTTGACTAATGGCGTTGGGTCCCACGATGGATGGCGGGTACACTGGCTACACACTGTCCTGTGAAGCCGCGGCCGGTCGCATGGCAGGATCGTGGATCTCAGCGATTCCCCCGCGGCTGAGACCGCTCTGCGTGACACCTAGGCGGCACTGGGACCGGTGTCACACCTTGTTCATGCAACGGCGATTGCGTCAGGTAAGTTCGGGTTTCCGTTTACTAATCTAAAGCCGGGCGACTGGTTGAAGGTTCTGGATATGAATGTGATGGGAATGGTTCATGTTGCCCACGCCATTGCACCCGGTATGGTCGCGCGAAGAGAAGGAACGATGATCTTTGTGGCCTCTGTTACTGGCCAGATTGGTTCACAAACGGACTCGCCTTACAGCGCCAGAAAGTCCGCGAACATAAACTTCGCGCAGTGTTTAGCAAAGGACTTGGCGCCGCACAACGTCCGTGTGAACGTCGTGAATCCTATCGTCGGCACGCGCCGCTCAGGTAACGGCCAGACCATCAATGTCGATGGTGGGCAGGTAATGCACTGGTAGACAGCCGTGAATCGGCAAGCGCCGTTCAACCAATATTAGACGTTCATCAAACTGCTGGCTCGATATGAACTGGCGCATCCAGACGCGACGCCGCTCTGCAGCTTGCGAAGAACGAAGACAACCCAATTACTTCGCCGGCGATAAACAGTGTCCAGTTAAATGGGTTTGGATTTCCCCCCGCTGCCGTATTGCGGAAATCCCACATGAATGCTGTGCCTACAAGGATTCCACCAACAGCGATGAGAGTCCCTTGTAACCGGCTGATGTGGATTGGCCTGTCGTTGCGCTCGCGCCAGAGCAGGAGCAATCCGCTCGAGATCATAGAAAGCGACACGATGACAGGTGCAATGACCGGACCGGTCCAGGGCACGGGCACAAGAAAAAGAATGTCCCAGGTCCGCAAGGAAGCAGGCCAGTCGATCAGGACTTTGAGAAACAGATAGAACGTAATGTCCCAAATGCCGAAACACAACAGGAACGCGGCCAGCCATTCGCGCAGACTGCGTACTGCGATGGCGGCAACGCCGGCCAGCATCAGCATTGTGGCGAGTTCCCGCCCTAGTTCGATCTTGACCCGTGCTACGTTTTCTGAACCCG
>CAXUCT010000388.1:0-4144 GCA_964249415.1 uncultured Bryobacteraceae bacterium
CGCTGATTCCAGTGATGTAAGCGCTAGCCAAGTGTGGAAACTTGCGATACATCAGCAGCGTGAGAGCGATCTCGAACGCCATGCTAGTTGCAATGGCGAGCGCTGTCCGGGAAAAACTCTCGAGCAGGCCGAACGACAGGTTGCCTGCCAGCAGAATGAGAGTAATGAAGAGGGGCGGCAGGTAGCGATTGTCACTGCTGAAGAAGCGCGCCACCGATCGAGCCGGCGAGGAGGGCTGGAGCGGCCTGACGAGCGTATCGGCTTGTCCACTCATTGCGGCTCCTCAATATTGTGAACTTGGTTCAGTTCGGGCGCGGTAAATTTTTGCAGGCACCCTGAAGGCCAGCGAATTTCCACACGATTTACAGCGGCTGTTTTTCCCAAACCGAAGTGTAAGCGGCGCTGGTTTTGCGAGCAGAAGCCGCTTCCGCCGGAGACTTCCTGGAGTTGTTGTTGGCCGTTCCAGAAGACGCGCACTTCGGCGCCGATGGCGCTGCGATTGCTGCTGCGCCCTGTCAAGTTGAACTCGATCCAATTGTTCAGCGGATCCACATGGTTCTTGTACAGCAGAACGGGTCCCTTTTGGTTGGCGACTACGGCGTCCAGCGCGCCAGTGTTGCTGAAGTCGGCCAGCGCTACGGAGCGGCCATCGAAGCGGTCGGTGATGCCGACAACTTGAGACACTTCTTTGAATTGGCCAGCGCCATCGTTGATCCAAACACGCTTCTGCTGATAGCCGGAGAGGCTGCGGCCTTTGAGAGGAGGCCAATTCGCTGCGTCGGAAATGATGGTTCGATTGCCGCCGGCGACATTGGAATAGTCATACCAATAGTTGTGGTCGGGATCGAGCGAAACATTTCCGTTTACCTGGTACAGATCGAGGAAGCCGTCGTTGTTGAGATCGCCGAACTGGCCGCCGAAGCTCCAGCCACCCAGCTCAACGCCCATGGCGTTGGCCACGTTTTCAAACTTGATGTTCTCGCCTGATGTGCCTGGCTGAGGCATCCAAAGATTATTGCCCTGGACCAAGACGCCTTCTTCGGAGATATTGCTGACGAAGATTCCATAGCGGCCCTGATTCAAAATGTCGCCGACGGAAGCGGTCATGCCACTTTTCGGCGCGTATCCAATGCCGGTCTCTTTGCCCGCCTCGCGAAAGCGCTTGCCGCCTTCATTAAGGTAGAGTTCGGAAACGCCGTAATCATTGGCGACGAAGAGATCCGGATAGCCGGTGCCGCGAAGATCGGCTGCGACGGACGCCAACGCCCAACGGCGGGAACTGATGCCGAGCTTAGCGGAGACTTCCTCGAAGCGCCCGTTTCCCAGATTATGAAACAGATACTTGCGACCGCCGTTCTGCGCATATTCAAAGCTCTCGGGCATCATCTTGGTGTTGGCGAGATGCCAAAGGTTGACTTCTTCTGAGTAATAACCGCCGAGGAAGAGATCGAGCTTGCCGTCGTTGTCGTAGTCGAACCAGATGGCGGTATTGGCGTTGACCCACGGCGGCAGTCCTGCGGTATCCGTCACCCGCGTGAAGTGTTTGCCGGCATCGTTGTGATACAGTTCCGGCCTGCCCCACTTATAGATGAGAACGTCCTCGTAACCGTCGTTGTCGTAGTCTCCCCAGACGGCGCCCATGGAGACGCCTGTCTCGCGTGAGTTTAAGTCGGCCAGACCGACGTCACTCGCGACATCGCGAAATGTTCCATCATGCATGTTGCGGTACAGCGCGTTGGGCGAGCCTTCACCGCTATTGGCGACGTAGAAGTCAGCCCAACCGTCACCATCGAAATCAACTACGGAAACGGCGGCGCCCATGGAGGCGATTTGCTCCATGATGTGATTCAATTTCTGATCAAGCTTTGGCGTTTGGTGTTTGAATGAAATGCCGGAGGCCTGGGCGGATTCGTGAAATTGGAAGCCATAGTTGGCGAGAGCGGCGGCCTCTCCATTGACGCGCGCCGCAGCCTGACGATGCGCAAGCACACGCCTATACACGATGGGGGCGGCTAACAGGCTAAGGAAGAGAATGGCGGCAAAGGGGCGTGCCTTGCTCATCATCTACTCCATAGCGCTGACGCGAAATAATGTGGCGTTACGTAGCGCGTTTGGAATTCGCGCCAGTCGCCGGGATGCAGTTGATAGGCGTGATCGCCTTCCAGCATCGTGGGTGGAAGGACGTAGTCTTTCATGGCATGGTACGGCAGGGGCAGGATGGTTCCGGCAAATGTGGAATTGTAATCGCCATCCTTTACCCAGCCGTCGCAAATGAGGATGAAGTCTCGTGTCCAGCCACGCGCAGAGGCGGGGAGGGCGGCGAACTTCATTCGTAACTCGTCGCCGGGACTGGTGATGACGTAGCGGTCATCTACCTTTTCGAGCAACTCACGCACATCGCCGTAACGGGTGGCATAGCCTTGTTGATCGTGCCAGCGCAGGTCGGACTGCTGAATTCGATCATAGTGTGGAAGCTCGGGCGAAGAGGGGTTGGCCTTCGTGATGAGCGAGAATCCACGAAAGCGCAGGTCAGCCGCGGCGAGCGGGAGGTGCTGTATGTGCAGGTGGTCACCGGCAAGAGACCCAGCGCCCCAGGCAAGTTTATTCCAGTAGAGTTCCAGGTTCGTACGCAAACGTAGCTTGCGGGGTGCGTTGGGGTGAAAGAGGCCGCTGATATCCAGGATGACCGTTTTGACGCGGCCCTTTGGGAAACCCAGACCATCGCGGACGGTTGTCCAGTGGCCTAATGCGTCTGGAACTGCAATGCTCAAACCTTCGGGATGTGCTTTGCTGTTCTGCGCCTGCGCTTTGACGATAGTGGCATCGGTATCGTGAATCCATCCTTCGCCTACTAGGTACAGCGGACCTTTAGCTGGAGCATCCGGAGGCAGCTCTAATTCGACCCAATGATCTCTGGTCAGGCCCTGATACTGGCCGCGGCCGAAGGTATCGAGGAAACGATCGTCGAGGTTGCTGACAGCTTCAGTAACGTCGTTGCCTCGGTCGTCGGTCGCACGGGCAAACGGTTTCGTCGTTGCCGTTGCGATGAGATTGGGCGGCGGAGAGGGCAGGGCGAAGCGCTCATCCGTGTAGACTTCTGAGCCGGCAGGATGGTCTACGGCGAGTAACGAGTAGTGATCCATGTAGTACGTCTCCCAATACTCCGCGGTGATACGGAGATCATAGAAGCCGTCGCGTGGCACTAACTGATTGCCGCGCACGTTGAACCATTCGCGCGTTCCATAGATGCCTTTGCCTTGCGCGTTGACGTTTAAGCCAAGCGCGGAACCCCAAGGACCTACATCTTTGAGGAATTGCGTACCTTCGCCGTTCCAGGCAAAGAGCATGGGACAAGATCCTTTGATGCGCTGTTCGGCAAGGATAGCCTGATCCGATTTCAGGTCGAACTCGGCTTGAATGAAACCGTTCGGCCAGACGATGCGCGCGAACTGAACAGAGGTGTGCTCGCCTAAGCCGAAGTGCAGCACAGGTGAAGTAATGATTTGCTTTTGCGCCAGTAAATCGGAACGGATCTCGATCTCACCTCCGATGCCGAAGGAGTTGATGCGCTGATCGCCGGTCGCTTGAGCGGCTCTGGTTCGAATCACCTGCCATTGATAGTTCTTAGTGCCTCGATTGATGAGCTCGACGGGAGTGCCACTCGCGTTGATTCCGACAATATCCATGAGGCCGTCCGAGTTCGTATCGGCTACGGCCTGAGGAGCCGCTGGGAGTCTGCTTGATAGGGTAATGAAGGCCTTGCCATCATTCAAGAAGATTTGATCGTTGACAAGAAGGTCCAAGGCGCCGTTGTTGTCTACGTCGGCAATAAAGAGAGTGGGTGATGCGCTTGGCGCCGCGCGTACGAGTTCGGCGGATTCCCATTGCAGGCCGTCTTGCTTTTGAGAGAGACGTACCACGGAAGAGTCATTCTTTAGCAGCACTAAGTCCAGAGTTCCGTCGCCGTTGATGTCGGCCGTGGCGACGGACTGGATGCCTGCGCTCAGATCGTGGGGAACGTCGCGCACTCGATAGGCGCCTAATCGCTCGTTTAGGAAGACGTGCAAATATCCGTCCGCGTCGATTAGCGCAACATCGGGGTCGCCATCACCGTCGATGTCGGCAGCCGCGAATGCCCTCATCC
>CAXUCT010000389.1:0-310 GCA_964249415.1 uncultured Bryobacteraceae bacterium
GCCATGAGCGCGAACGTCGTGCAGGAACCGAGAACGTGCCGGGAGCGATGGCCTTTGCGCGCGCTCTTGAATTGTGCCGTGTGGAGGATGCGGATCGACTCCGCAGCCTGCGCGACTTTTTTGAGCGGGAAGTTCTCGCTCGCTTGGAGGACGTTCATATCAACGGAGAGCACGATCAGCGCTTGCCGAACACGAGCAATCTGTTGTTTCGCGATGTCGCGGCAGAGGCTTTGCTGATCGCTCTTGACATGCGAGGGGTAGCAGTCTCCACCGGATCGGCTTGCAGCAGCGGGTCCGTTGAGCCATCGCA
>CAXUCT010000389.1:320-886 GCA_964249415.1 uncultured Bryobacteraceae bacterium
TGTTGCTGGCTATGGGCCTATCTGCGAAAGAAGCCCGGCAGAGCCTGCGTTTTTCGTTTGGGCGATATAACACTCGCGAGGACGTTGAGACCTTGATCGAAGGGGTCGTTGCCGCGGTTAGAAAGCTGCGCAAGACAGCGCAATGGGAGGAACAGGTTGTTGCCTGACGCACCAGTCGCTGTAGCCATGTCGGGCGGCGTCGACAGCTCCGTTGTCGCCGGTCTTCTTCAGCGCGATGGCGCTCGCGTGGTGGGGCTCACGATGCAGCTATGGAACCAACGCCGGCTCCCGGAGCTTGTGCCGGAAGGCGGCGCTGTGGGACGTTGTTGTTCGCTCGACGATGTTTACGATGCGCGCTTTGTCGCCTCCGTTCTGGGCATTCCTTATTACGTCGTCAACTTCGAAGAGCGCTTCGAGCAAGAGGTGGTAAAGCCGTTCGTCGACGACTACTTAGCCGGCCGCACGCCGATTCCATGCACCTTGTGCAACAACTTCATCAAGTTCGATCAGTTTCTGGCGATGGCAGATGGCGTGGGAGCGGAGAAGATTGCAACGGGTCACTATGC
>CAXUCT010000389.1:896-4131 GCA_964249415.1 uncultured Bryobacteraceae bacterium
CTGCATGCCATGTGCTACAATTGCCTGTCAGCAGCGCTATCAGATGCGCAGCAGCTTGGATACGGGAAAAGACCAGACGTATTTCCTGTTCGGGTTGACGCAGTCGCAACTGGCGCGAACGCTCTTCCCCTTGGGAGGCATGGTGAAAGCTGAAGTGCGCGAATGGGCGAGACAGCTCCATCTGCCGGTGGCTGAAAAGCACGACAGCCAGGAGATCTGCTTCGTGCCAAACGGCGACTATGCGGCTTTTATGTCTGCGTATCTTCGCGAGCAGGGCATCGAGGAGGCCCAAACAGAAGGAGAGATCGTGGATAAGCAAGGACGTGTGCTGGGTCAACACGCAGGCACGCATCACTTCACTGTGGGGCAGCGCCGTGGATTGCGGGTGGCGGCGCCCGAACCGCTGTACGTCATTGCTACGGAGCCGGCGACTCACCGCGTAGTAGTGGGCCCGGGTAACGAGCTGATGCGGCGTTCGCTTACCGTGAAAGCCGTCAACTGGCTATCGATTCGTCCGCCTCGCCAGGCACTGCGCGCGCAGGTAAAGATCAGAAATAAGCACGTCCCCGCGTCAGCTACGCTGCTGCCAACGGATGACGAGGGCCTTGTCAACATCCAGTTTGACGACTCGCAGCGCGCGGTTACACCCGGACAGGCGGCGGTTTTTTACGACGGCGAACTGGTGCTGGGCGGCGGCTGGATCGAATAAACTCCATCATTGGAACAAAAGAAAAGTTGGCTCCGCGTCCGAGCTGAATACCTGGTTGCGGCGTCGCTCATCAGGCTTCTTCGCAGGCTGCCGTTGGGCGCTTCTTATGCGTTCGCCCGCGGTATTACTCGAGTGCTCGATTTCGCAGTCCCGAAGCTCCGCCGCGTTGCTCAACGGAACCTCTCTTTCGCGCTGCCTGAGGTTTCCGCCGGTCGGCGTGAGCAGATCATTGACGGAGTGTTCCGTACGGTCGCGCGCATGCTGGTAGCGTTGGCTCGCTTGCCTTCCATCAACGCGTCGAACGTCTCCGAATGGATCGGCTATGAAGGCTTGGAGCACTATCTGGAAGCGAAGCGGGAAGGGCGGGGCGTCTTGGTGGCCACGGCACATTTGGGCAACTGGGAACTGAGCGCTTACGCCCACGCCATTATGACGGAACCGATGCACGTAATGGTGCGCGCGCTGGATAATCCGCTTATTGATCGTTTAGTGGAAGAGCGCCGCATGCTTTCCGGCAATCACCTGATCTACAAACGAGACGCGGCGCGCGCCGTCATCACCGCGCTCAGAGGCAATGGAGCTATCGGCATTCTGATTGATCAAAACACTAGTGCTGCCGAAGGCGTGTTCATCAACTTCTTTGGTACCGTAGCCAGCGCCGGTTCAGCTTTCGTGAAATTTGCGCATCACGCGAGAGCGCCTGTGATTCCAGGCTTTGCGCTTTGGAATGAAAGCGCGGCGCGTTACGTGCTGCGCTTCTATCCGCGCGTGGAAATGACAGGCGACGTTCAAGCCGACACGCAGAGCATCCACTCGGTATTTGAGCAGATTATTCGCGAGTATCCGGACCAATGGATGTGGATTCACCGGCGCTGGAAAACCCGTCCACCGGGCGAGCGGGCCTTGTATTAGGCGGTCGCGTTATGAGCCTTTGCAATCGGCCGACCGTCAAGGCCAATCACGGCAGTGATAATTCCGTCGAGCGATTGCGGAATGGAGAGAGGGCCCTGGTAACTCACGTAAGACTGACCATCCGCGTCCTCATACAAGCCCAGCCGGACGGAAAAAGCTTCGGCCATCTGCCGCGCGGTTCCTTTTGCTTTCAGGGTGCGTGCCGCCAGGTTCTCATCGGTTACAGTAAGACCGTACTGCTCAAGGAAAGAGCGCACTGCGGCAACGTCCCGCGGGTCCGCCGCTAACTCTTGCGCAGTCTGCTCCCTCGGCTGGGCGCGAAACTGTCCATAAAGCAGTTGTTCCTCGAGCGCAGCGGCCGCCGAGTTTCCCTGACGTCGCAGCGTGATTGTGACGCTCATCTGCTGATTGGAATCTAGGGCGGAGGACGAGCGTGATTGAGCGCCGGTGTTCGGTGCGCTTCCCGGTAGTTCCACACGCTGGCCGTTCATATTCACCTTAGGCGACTTTAGCCGTTAGTAGCTGCACGAGGGCAGCACCGTCGGGGCTCCCGAGGCCGGTGCAAGCGTCCCACCCTGGCTGGGCACTATAATATCCGAGATTGCTGTCGTCATTATTGCCACTGGTGATGTCGTGAAAGCCTTGTTCATTTCCGGCATAGAGCGCCGGGTTGATGAAGCCGACCGGCGTAGCCGCCTGCTGATTCACAAGAGCGATTAAGGAGGCCCAAAGCGGTGCGACAGCGCTGGTACCACCAACAACCTGCTTTTGTCCATCAAAGAAAACCTGGTATCCAGTGCTGGGGTCGGCATCGCCCGCTACATCCGGGACACCGCGGCCAACATATCCGGTTTGCCCCTGAGGCGGAACTCCGGCTGAGGTTTGATAGCTCGGCAGGGGAAAAACAATGCTTACTCCGCCGCCGGTAGCGCCTTCTCCATTGGCAGTTTCGTTCCACACTACTTCGGAAGAAATGGTGCTTCTTGATCCTTTCAAAGTAGTGCCTCCACACGCCAATGCGTATGGGCTAGATGCAGGGAAGTCCACATGCAGCTTGCCATTAGTAGCGCCGTCACTCGAGCCGCTATCGCCGGCGGCTACCGTTACTGTAACGCCTAAGGCCGCGGCATCTTGCAAAGCGGCGTTCAAGGCGTTCTGTGACTGCGGAGTCCAAGAGTCTTCAGGGCCGCCCCAACTAATGGAGACCACCGATGGTTTGCGCGTGGTGTCGTGTACGGCATCGGTGACTGCATCGATGAAGCCTTGGTCGGTATTCGGCGCAAAGTAGACGGCCAGGTTCGCGCCGGGCGCGATAGAACCTACGACCTCGATATCAAGCATTACTTCGCCGTCGGCGGCGGAGCCGGGCGTGTTCTTGCCGCCGTCCACAGAAACGGCGGTCACGTTGGGCTCAGTGATGTTCAGCGATTCGAAATACGTCTTCAAGTCGGCTGCGCGGTATCCGCCACCGAGTTCAATGAGGGCCACCGTTTGGCCTTGGCCCGTTACCCCCGTAGGAAAGTTATAAAGCTGTGCGACCTGGGGTGGCGTAAACGTACCTGCTATGGAAGCCGCCTTCTTGCGGAAGTGCGGCTTCGCGACGGGCCGCGTGTC
>CAXUCT010000390.1:0-4129 GCA_964249415.1 uncultured Bryobacteraceae bacterium
CGGGAGAGCCGTTCGTGATTCGATTTTGCGTGGAGCGAGACCCAGCGCATGAAGTGGCCTTTCAAGACGAAGTTTACGGCGCCCAAACGAAATCGACTGCTGATATCGAAGACTTCGCGCTGTTGCGAAGCAACGGCATGCC
The DNA here is from genome assembly GCA_964249415.1 of uncultured Bryobacteraceae bacterium. Lineage (GTDB taxonomy): Bacteria > Acidobacteriota > Terriglobia > Bryobacterales > Bryobacteraceae > Bog-105. Next base: position 143 of record CAXUCT010000390.1, read on the forward strand.
GACGTATCATCTGGCTTCTTGCGCCGACGATATAGATCTGAAGATTACGCATATTATTCGCGGGCAAGACCACCTTTCAAATACCTTTAAGCATGTTTTGATCTTTCAGGCCGCCGGTACATATCTGCCGCGCTTCGCGCATCTGCCGCTGTTAATTGGGCCGGACGGATCGAAGCTTTCGAAACGCAAGCACGGGCCGGTGGTCAGCGTGACCACTTACCGGGACAAGGGCTTTCTTCCGCTAGGCTACATCAACTTTCTTTGCCTTCTCGGCTGGTCGCCCAAAGACAATCGCGAGCAGATGACGCTGGATGAGCTGACGAACGCGTTCAGCCTGGAAGGCGTCAACCGCAGCAACGCGGTGGTGAATTTCAGTGAAGAGGATCCGATTGACCCGAAGGCGCTGTGGCTGAACTCGCAGCACTTGCGTTCGGCTCCGATAGAGACATTGGCTCCTCTGGTGAGGCACACGCTCGAAGATCACGGCCTCGCTCCGTATGGAGATGAGAAATTCTTCGCGCATGTAGTGGACACGATTCGCAGCAGGTTCGCAACGCTGCTGGACTTCCCGTCGAAAGGGCGGGCGTACTTCGCCGACGATTTCGAAATGGAGCCGCAGGCGCTCGGGAAGTTGGATGCGCCCGGCGCTCGCGAGTTGCTGCATGAGCTGGCGCAAAGGATTGAAGCGAATGCGGAGTTCACGGAAGCGAGCGTGGAAGCCGATTTACGAAAACTGGGGGAGGAGCGCGGCGTGAAGGCTGGTTTGCTGATCAATGCGAGCCGCGCGGCATTAACCGGCCAGCCCGTAGGTCCTAGCGCGTTTGCCGTGTTCGCCTGCATCGGCCGCGAGCGCGTGATTCAAAGGCTGCGAAAGGCGTAACGTGCCGCGAGTGATTCTCGGCTTAGGCGGACTGCTGAGTGATCCAGCCTGCACAGTGATCAAAGATGGTCAGATCGCCTCGGGCGTAGAGCAGGCCAAAGTTTCACGACAGGACCGGCCGGGCTCATTCCCGGATGAGGCGTTTCACTTGGCGCTGCGGGTGGCCGGCGTGGAAGCGCGAGAGATCGATTGCGTCGCTTTGGCGCGGCCGTTTGCCTTCGGAGCGGAGAGCGCGGCGCAACTGGAGCTGCGCCCGCGATTCCCCGGCAGCCAAATTGTCATAGTGGAACATCATCACGCCCACGCGGCTTCGGCGTATTACGCATCCGGCTTTCAATCGGCTGCTGTCTTGAGCATGGATCGAGCCGGCGACTTCCGTTCCGCGGTGCTGTTCCGTGGGGAGAAGAATCAGCTCACTTCCGTTCGCGAGCTGTACTTTCCCGATTCACTCGGTGACGTGTTCAACCGCGTCACGGAGCTGTTGGGCTTTGAGCCGCGGGCCGATGAGCATAAAGTGCAATGGCTATCTGCTTCGGGCGAAGCGAAATATCAGAGTGTTCTTCGACGGCTATTACATCGCGGCGGATCGGCGTGGCCGCAAATAGACCGGGCGTATTTCGATGCCGAGGGGCTGACGAGCGGCGGATTCAGCGCGCGCTTCTACGATGAGCTTGGGCTGAGCCCAGCAGACGCGCTTTCTCCTGAAACGAAAGCAGACCTAGCGGCCAGCTTGCAGAGGGCCGTTTCAGAAGCGGTGATCGCGATGATCGGACAGGCCGATAACGTATGCGTTGCAGGTGGACTAGCGTTGAACGCGTTCCTGATTCACGCGTTGGAGCAAAAGTTCAGCAATATATTCGTTCAGCCTATGGCGGGAAACGCGGGAACAGCCCTGGGAGCTGCTCTTCATGCGTGGCACAACTTTTATGGCGAAGAGCTGAGGATCCCTTTCGAGACCCTATGTCTCGGGCCGGCTTACACTTCAGGAGAAATCAAGCAGGTGCTCGAGAACTGCAAGCTGCGCTTTCACCTGCTGTCTACCGTTGGCGACGTGATCAGGCACGCGGTGGAGGCGCTGAACGACCAGAAAATTGTGGCCTGGATGCAAGGCCGGATGGAGTTTGGGCCGCGAGCATTAGGCAACCGCAGCATTCTTGCGTCTCCATCAAATCCATATTCTACCGAGAATCTTAACGTCTATATCAAACATCGCGAGACGTTTCGAAAGTTCGCCGCGTCGGTACCCGAAGAAAAGGCTGCGGAGTACTTCGAGGTGGGTTCCAATGCGCGCTTTTTAGCCACCGTCGGGCGAGTTCGTCCCGAGCACCGCAAGACATTCTCGGCGGCGCTGCTAGGTGACGATCTCATTCGGGTGCACACCGTGCGTCGAAAGGAGAATCCGCTGTATCACGCGTTGCTGATGGCGGCAGGCGAATCGACGGGACTGCCGGTGCTGTACAACACCAGCTTCAATCTTTTCGGCGATCCGCTGGTTTGCACTCCGCGCGATGCCGTTCGCAGCTTCTACTCTTCAGGGATAGACGCTTTGTATGCGGGCAACTTCTGCCTGGAGAAGTGACGGGGCATTTTAAGGGCTGTGACTGAAGTAGGTACGAATGCCTTCCTCCGCAAGGCCGAGCGCACGCGCGAGTGAAACCTTGGCGACGTTGAATTGATACTGCGCCGAGATGAGGTTCTCATTCGCGTCCGCCACCGATTGTTGCGCCTGCACGACTTCAACGGTATTGGTGACGCCCGCTCGGAAACGATCGCGGGCTTGTCTTTGGGTTTCGTTGGCCAGGTCGACGTTGCTGCGTGCTACCTCCACCTGAGTGCCGGCGGAGTTGAGATCAAGTAAAGCGGCCCGAACGTCGTAATCAATCTGACCGCGGAGATTTTCCATTTCATTGCGCCGGTTTCGAAGCTCGGCATTGTTTTCGAGAATGTCGGCTTTGATGCGGCCGCCATCGAAGATATTGAACTGGATGGAGCCGGTAGCATTGAATACGCCGTGAGAGTTAGAAAGCAGCCCCAAGCCTTCAGCGCCATAGAAGCCGCTAACGGTAGCAGTGGGATAGCGTTCGGCTTGGGCAGCGCGCAACGAAAACTGAGCCGCCAGCACACGCGCTTTTGCGGCTTGAAAATCGGGACGGTTGTTGTATGCTTTGGCGAGTGCGTCTTTAAGGGAGATGGCTGCGAGCGGGATCGACGGAGCAGGATCCGATACGGTAAATTCCTGACCGGGAGGCAATCCGATTGCGCGCCCAAGAGCCAATTTATCTTTTTCAAACTGATTGGTCACGGCCACCAGGGTTTGTTGCCGCTGCTTCAGTTCGACTTGCGAACGAAGCACGTCAATCTCAATGGCAGTGCCGGCGTCGTGACGATGGACAGCATTGATGTACACGGCGGCGTCGGCATCGATTTCGGCCTGGGTAGCGGCAATGCGAGCGGCATCAGCGATAATCTGCAGATACCCATTACCAATTCCAAGCACGACAAGGTCGCGAGCGTTCTTAATGGTGAGCACTGAAGCTTTTACGTTCTCGCGCGAGGCTCTAAAATTACTAATGGCGCTGTAATCGAAGATCGGGACGCTTGCATTTACTAACGCGGATTCATAGTTATAAGGACCGACGATATGCGCGACCGAGGCGCCGGGAATGGTGAACAGGAAGCCGACTGCCTGCAGGTTGAGCTGTTGTTCGGTCGCAGAGAGCTGTCCGGAGACTTGCGGTAGAAGCCCGCTCAGTGCGCGGAATTGTTCGGCGCGTACTTCGCGGCTGGACTGCTCATTCGTCAGCAGGCCGAGATTGGCTTTGAGAGCACGATTGATGGCGTCGGCCAAACTCAACGGGATCGCATTGGGAGTTGCGGTGCCCTGCGGTACGCTACCGCGGAAACTTGGATCGTCTGCTCCTTGCGGCGCGGCCGTCATGCCGGCGGAAACGCCACCCCCTTGCGATGCGCTGCTTCCGCCCGTTGCACCGCTCTGCGTGCCGCTTGCGGGGGACGAGCCTGGACCGGCATTCTGCGCGAACACCTTGCCACGCCCGGCCAGCAAAACGATAACGAGAGAAAACCAGAACCGCGAAAGGCGCGCGCTA
>CAXUCT010000391.1:0-4096 GCA_964249415.1 uncultured Bryobacteraceae bacterium
CTCCCGCCGCCCCTGACCCCACCACGACGGCATCATAAGTTATCCCGAGATCGACTTCCGCTTTTTTCGTGTCAGCTATCTGAAGTAGCATTGGTGTTCCTGAACCGAATTGTATGACGCACGACGGAAAGAAGCGTCTCCGCGGACCTCCGCGCGCTGCGGTAAGTGGGTAGTTACTTTTTCGGCGATGGCTTGTCCTTTTCCTTCAAATCTTCTTTTACCGTTTCTAAATCGCCCTCGGCTTGTGATGGAATCGGGCGCTGTTCGGCAGCCAGGTTCTTATCGGGTTGGGTTTTGCTTAGTTCGCTATCTTCACTCATAACCGGTAGAAGGACTCACGCACGCGGAAGTTTCACAGTGCACCGGGCAACAGTCAATCAACAGAAAACTTGAAGACCGTCGTGCCCTGATATTTCTGTCCGGGCTTAAGTACCGTTGACGGGAATTTAGGCTGATTCGGGGAGTCCGGGAAGTGCTGCGTCTCCAGGCAAAAACCAAACCGGAAGCCGTACACCGTACCGGCTTTCCCCTTGACGCTTCCATCCAGATGATTGCCCGTATAGAATTGCACGCCTGGTTGGGTTGTGAGCACTTCCAGCACGCGCCCCGATTTCGGCTCACGTACTCGAGCGGCGGTTGACAGCCCGTCTCCTGTACGATTCAAAACGTAATTGTGATCGTATCCCAGGGCATATTCCAGCTGCTGATCCTTGTCATCAATACGCGCTCCGATGCGGACGGGCGTTTTGAAATCGAACGGGGTGCCTTTCACATCCTCTAGCTCGCCTGTCGGTATTAAGTGCGAGTTCACAGGCGTGAATCGGTCCGCATTAATCATCACCTCGTGATCCAGAATAGTGCCTGCCGCTTGGCCGCAGAGATCGAAATAGGAGTGATTCGTTAAATTAATGACCGTGTCCTTGTCAGTAGACGCTTCGTACTCAATCTTCAGTTCGTGGCTATCGTTCAACGAATAGGTCACGTGGACGTTCAGATTGCCCGGGTACCCTTCTTCGCCGTCTTTGCTGAGGTAGCTCAGCTTAAGAGCCGGACCAGTGGCGTCCTTGGACTCGCTGCCTTTCCAGACGACCTTATCGAAGCCTCGGACGCCGCCGTGCAATGAATTGGCATCGTCATTATGTGCCAGTTTGTAAACTTTGCCGTTCAACGAGAACTCACCGATGGCAATTCGATTGGCATACCGGCCCAACAGCGCACCAAAGTACGGGTTCTTCTCCAGGTAGCCGTTCAGGTTATCGAAACCGAGCACGACATCGTCCAGCTTTCCATTTCGGTCGGGCGTGCAGAGGGTCACTAACCGGCCACCGTAGTTGGTGATGGTGGCTTCCATTCCCTGGGAGTTTCGAAGCGTATACAAATCTATCTCCTCGCCAGTAGAGAGGGTCCGCCAATGCTTTCTTGTGATTCCGGGCATTTCGTTCTGTTGATCCGTGCCGCAGATAAAAGTATCAGACTCAACGAGCAACGCGCGTGAGACCATTCCGGAGGGATGGGTATAGGGCTCGATTTCGGGACAACCAACAGCTCCATTGCGCTTGCAGTGCCGGGCCGCGGCGGTGATGAAAGCTGGCGCGATTCGCCTTTCCTGGCGGCGTGACAGAGTCGTTCCGGTCGCTCCTCTACCTGGAACGCCTTCGCGAAGGAGGACGAAACATAATCAAATCCTGGAGCGGGCCCGATGGAATTGAACGCTACTTGCAGGCGGACGAAAAGGGGCGCTTGATCCAGTCGCTGAAGTCGTTTCTGGCAAGCCGCAGCCTGTTGACCACCGAGATTTTCGGACGCCGCTTTCAGCTTGAGGATTTGGTTGCAAACGTCTTGCGCGACATCCGCGTGAAAGCAGACCCGCAATTTGGGCAGCCTGTGCGCGATGTAGTAGTGGGCAGGCCGGTTCGGTTCGTCGGTTCGGAATCGGACGAAGACGACGAGCATGCCCTCAGGCGGCTGAAGCTTGCCTTGAGCAAAGCGGGCTTCGAAAAAGTTGTGTTTGAATACGAACCGGTCGGCGCGGCCTACTACTACGAATCGACTTTGGATCACGATGAACTCATCGTGATTGGCGACTTCGGCGGCGGCACCAGCGACTTCTCCCTTCTGCGCGTGGGCCCCTCCTGCGGGGCACGTGTTCTCGGCAACGAAGGACTCCCGCTGGCCGGTGATGCTTTCGATGCGAAGATCATCCGCCATCTGGTTTCTCCCGCTCTGGGCGCCGGAAGCTTTCTTGATTCAGCCGGCAAGTTGCTGCCGGTTCCTAACTGGGTCTACTTCAAGCTGGAGCGTTGGCATCATCTGTCGTTTCTAAGATCGCGCGAGACGGTGGACATGCTGAAGAACGTGGCTGCGCAAGCGCTTGAACCAGAACGGCTAAAGGCTTTGCTCTATCTTGTGACCCACGACCTCGGGTATCAGCTCCATCGCGCTGTACAACAGACCAAGGTCGCGCTGTCGCATGATGAGGCGGCTAGTTTTCGCTTCGTTGATGGCGATGTGGAGCTCGAGTCTGAGGTAAGACGATCGGAATTTGAAGCATGGATCCGAGACGAGCTGGTAGACATTGAGCAGCGGATCAACGCGCTACTTTCGAAGACCGGCGTAGACGCCGATGACGTGGACGTGGTTTTTCTGACCGGCGGATCGTCGTTCGTACCGGCGGTTCGCCGCATCTTTGAATCCCGCTTCGGAGCTGGAAAGATTCGCGCGGGAGACGAGTTCACATCTGTGGCTCGCGGATTGGCGCTCCGATCCTTGCGTTAATCAGATCCTGCATTGAGGGGCCTAATCCGCTGCAGAACGCAAGCGCTGAGTAGCAGCGGGACAGTAGCGATCCAAGTAACCTGCGTGTAGAGGTTGTGGTCACCTAAAACGCCGATCAAGGGTGAGAGCAACATCTGCGAAACTCCGTAGGAGCACGTCAGCGCGGCGATGGCTAAGCCCGACCGGGGAGCGCCGAAAAGGTCGATCGGCAAAGCATAGATGTTCACGCTGCCGGCCAAGGCAAAGAAGAAACTGGCTGAGATAATGGCAGTCGCCCAGCGGGCATCCGACGCGAACGGTAATGAGAAGGTGCCCAGTGAAGCGACCGCGCTTATCCAAACTGCGCGGCGGCGGGCAACCACAACATCAACCCCTTTGCGAATCCACTGTAAGGAAAGCCACCCGCCAAAGAATCCACCGATGTTGGAGACGAGTGGCGGAATCCAGACGTAGCTGGCGGATTGCCTCAGAGTCAGGTGCTTCACGTGGATGAGATACAGGGAAGTCCAATTCATCCAAAGTGAGTAGACTCCCATCCACAAGACATTCGAGCCGGTCAGCAGAATCAACCGCCGGTCACGCAGGAGGTTAAAGGAAGGCCGGTGTTGGAGGGCGACGTCAGGCGCATATTGCGGCTTAAGCGAACGACTCACAAGCAGCCAGACCGGAATCCAAAGAAAACCAAGAGAGCCCGTAATGACAAACGGCAAACGCCAACCATGAACGACTGCAAACCCGATGGACCAAGCGGCGATCACGGTTCCCAAACTGATGCCGATCTGATTCACGGCGGCGCCTAAGGCTCTTTCCCCGGGCTGGAGATAGAATCCGTTGAGTTTACCTACGGCCGGCACTCCCGCAGATTCGCCTATGCCTAGAGCGGCCCGGCAGACCGCAAGGCCTCCCACGCTTCGCACGAGAGCTGTGCCAGCGGCAGCAACAGACCACCATCCCACCGCTGCCGTGATGCCGCGATTAATGCCGACCCTATCGAGGAACCAGCCGGTCACGAGCGAACTGGCGGCATAAGTGAGTGAGAACGCTGAAACGATGAAGCCGAAGCCTGTTTGGTTAAAGTGCAATTCGGCCATGATCAAGGGCGCGAGAACGTTCAACAGCGCACGGTCCAGGAAGTTCAAGGTGGAAGAAACAACAAAGACGCTGACGGCAAGCCAGCGCCACCCGGAGATCGAGTTCGAAGACGTTTGCTCGCGAACCGCTATTGGCACGGGAAGCGCTTCACGTCGAAGCCATCCGTTTGAACTTCGATGGTCTCGTCGTGCTCCCATCCAGGTCCCGCGACGCCAACGCGGTGAGACCC
>CAXUCT010000392.1:0-4072 GCA_964249415.1 uncultured Bryobacteraceae bacterium
GAGCATCACAACTCTCCGGCCCTTACGTCATAAGGCAGCGACCTTACAGTGTTTGTCTTCCGGAAACAGTTCCGCTTCGACAAAGTTCACGCCGAGCCTGTCTGCGGTTACTTTGCCGGCCGGCTCTAATTCGCTGGTGAACAGAATCGTTTCAATGTTCATTTTGCTTAGCCGGCCCACCGCGTGCCTCGCGCTTGCGCCGGAATCGTTGTTTGAGGATAGATAAGGCCTGTCCAGGCCCCGGAAGGTATAGACGGCTGTTTCATCCAGGACGGCGACGTCAACGTTGCGAGTTCTTCCCAGGAAGTGGTTGCTTTAACCAGCACTCCGCGCCTGGCAGCGCGCGCTATTGCACCGAGTATCACTAAAAGCGTACCGGATGTAAGACGGCAACCACCCGCGACGACGATCACCGCGATGGCCGGCCTCACATCTTTCGTTATCAGGAGCGTAAAGAAAGCAGCACCCACCGAGAGACACACGAGAAAGTGGACGAGCCAATCGGATGTTCTCTGGAGAGGAGCCTCGACCCACAAAGCTCCCTCCGCACCGGTGAGGGGCGGAAAACGCTCCTCTGCAAAGTGACAGCGATCGGCGGCCCCGCGCGATTGCCTTCTCAGCGATAGTCCTTGCAAGAAGGGTGAAGAGTATAGCAGCGAGCGCCATAGACGATTCGCCGATACAAAGGGCAGCTAGGACGGCAAGCGCCAGAGAAAACTCGCCTGTAAGCTGCCGCCGCAACGCACTCGCGAGCGCGCTTTTGAAAAGCGGGTACCCGGCGATGCCAGTGGGGGCCGCCCCGAGCCAGCCCATTGCCGTGTACGATTTCGGCCACTTGACGCAGCAACAGAGCGCACTAGCGGCTACGACGATGCGAGCGCATTCCTGCCACGGCACATCGAACCACCCAAGGGCCTTTGGTGTACGAACTAGCAAAGCCTCCTTATCCTATTACCGATTGGTCGCCTGTAAAGACCGTTACTCCTCTTGACGGGCCTGTTTGCAAGCTTTTCAGCCGGTTGCAGACCGCTCATGGTCTATTCCGTCCGTTCAATAGCTGGGGCCACCCGAACGTCGAGAACGATTTTTTTTTGTGTGGATGCAAGCCGTACTCTCTTGTTGTGGACGCCCGGGGCAGCTTCGCCACAGCGCCGAGCCAGACGTCCTTCTGGATCTGCCCTGAAGTATGTTGGAGTCTGCGGCCGGACATGATCAAAGGCGTGAGCTTACAGAACCCGGTTTTCGTGAACACGCTTGGGCACACGTCAGGTCTCTTTATATTTGGGCTTCTTATTGTTCTGCTGCTGAAGAGCGGAGGCAGGCTTCCTACGCGGCAAAAGACTGCATCGTTACTCGCCTCCTGCTTGGCTTTGCTGTGGAATGTCGGCTCACTGATCGGTCTGGCATCTATCCAGCGCGACGGTCAGGTAGCAGATTGGTTAGTTGCACTCAACTTCTCTGTTCTCAGCTTGCTCCCCGCCGTTCTACTGTCAGTTCTCTTAAAGCACAGCAGACCGTTTCTCACTCGGTTCGGTTATGGAATCAGCTTGTGTGCGATTACTCTGCACTTCGCCGAGCTTAGGCTGCAATCAGCACGGCTACATGAAACAGCTTTGTTAGTGGTAACGATCGGTTTTGCGGCGCTGGGAGCAGCCGTCCTCCTCGTCGTTTCCATTCCGCAACAGCCGCATAAGCGGACGTCCATCACGGACGTTATATGCCTCATGCTTTTTACTGTTTCTTTCCTGCACTTTGGCTACGGACATTCTCGGACCGCGTGGACCAGCGAGGTTGCGTGGCACCATGCCGGTATTCCGCTCGCACTCATTGTTCTGTTGCGGGACTACCGCCGGCTAGTGGCTGAGACGTTCATCCGATTTATCGCCAACGCTGGTTTAGCCGGGCTATTTGCTGTTTGTCTCTATTGGGTCAATGAATCCGGAAAGCTCGTTGCCCGTGCTAGCGGCAACGGGTTTCTTGCCGCCCTCCTAGTCGTATTTTTCTGCTGCTTGTTAATTCTATTTGCATATCTCAGGGCGGTTCTTCAGAAGCAACTCACGCGCTATGTCTTTGGGCGGGGCGACCTGAACCTTTACTCAAAGAAAATTCTGCAAGCGTCCTCGGAATGCGACACAGAGGACGAATTTCTAGAGCGCGCCTCAACCGAAATTTCCAGTTTTGTTGAGGCCGAGCGATTCCAACTCGTTGCGGATACTGCAAAGGCGCCGAATGGTGTTACCCCACTGGACACCGAAGTTACGGCTCCCCCAACACGTTGGGCGGAGATCGAACTTCCTCTACGATTCTCGCGCGGAGACACGCTTACTCTGCTGCTTGGCCGCCGGCGCGGCAGCCGGCGCTATCTGGCCGAAGACATCAACTCGCTGCAATCGCTGACCAGCCTTGTCATCGAACAAGTAGAGCGGCTTAGAGCGAACCAGTTACAGCATCTGGCGCAAGAAGCCGAGTTGCGTGCCTTGCAAGCACAGGTGAATCCGCATTTCCTCTTCAACGCTCTCAATACTCTATATGGAATGATCAACCGTGAATCCTTCGAAGCGCGGCGTCTAGTGTTAAATCTGGCCGATCTCTTCCGCTACTGTCTGCAACGCGACCGGACTCTCATCCCGCTGGGCGAGGAACTGGAGATCGTGCAAGCTTATTTGGAAATCGAGAGTCTACGCCTGGGCGACAGGCTTACATTTTATGTAACAGCAACACCTCACGCGCGAAGTGCAAAAATCCCCGCCTTGTCCGTTCAACCTCTGGTCGAAAACGCTATTAAGCACGGCATCTCGAAACTGAACGCGAACGGACGGGTTCACGTCATTGCTACCGAAGAGAATGGCTTTCTGAAAATTAGCGTGCATGACAACGGGCCAGGCCTCGACTCAAATAGCTCTACGTCCGGACTGGGAATGGGCTTGGAAAACGTTCGCCAGCGGTTGTGTCTCTGGTATGGCGCCGCTTCAGACCTGAAGATCGACTCCAACCCGCAGGGATGCGTCGTCACTATCTCCATAGTCATGAACCCGGCCAAACCCTCCGACCGTCTCCCGGTGACGCCCGCCCGTGCGATGTCTGAGCCCGCTCGCCGGCTGTAAGCGTATAAGTTCGAAAGCCCCGTGCGCACTGTTCACAATAGATTATGCGCGCCTTGATCGTCGATGACGAACCCATCGCGCGTCAGGTTCTGAGACAAGAACTGGAACTGATTGCGGATTTGGAGATCGTTGGCGAAGCCGAAGATGGCGCGGCGGCACTCCGTAAGATTTCCGCTTATCAACCAGATCTGGTTTTTCTGGACCTGGAAATGCCGGTGATGACGGGCTTCGAGATGATCCGTAGTTTGCAGGGGACGCCCGCGCCTGTTGTGATCATCGTCACGGCGTACGACCAGCACGCCATTCGGGCATTCGAGGCCGGAGCGATCGACTATCTACTTAAGCCAGTAAGCCAAGCGCGATTGCTGCAAAGCGTCGAAAGAGCCCGCAAGTTGGCGAAAAGCCCCGCCCAGGTGCTGGAGCGCATCGGACAAATACAAGCGCTCGTCCCAGGCAGCCTGGAAGCCGGTCAGGTACGAAAAATTGTTGGCAAGCTGGGCGACGAGTTTTTCCTTTTGAAACCGGAGGAGGTCCTCGCGTTTCAGTCGGAAGGAGATCTTACCTGGATCATCACTTCAAAGCAACGTTACCTGGCAACGCAAAACCTGAGCGCGCTGGAAGCAAAGCTGCGGAATACTCTCTTTCAACGCATTCATCGGAGCGCTGTTGTCAATGTGAATCACATCCGCAAGATGAGCATATTAACCAGTCAGCGCTGGCTGATGACGTTGACAAACGGCCAGGAATTTATTGTCAGCAAACGTCAGGCCAAGAACATCCGCCCATTCTTGAACTGGTAGCTCGCTGGCAGGCGATTCCCCGGCACTACTCGGAATTCACTAAGCGGCCCGGAACCCAACCCTGCTCCTGCTAAGTCCGCTCATCCCTAAGTACCGCCCGCTAATTGATTCGTGCAGGCCACTCGTCGAAAAGATCTCCTGGTCAGTCTGGCTTCGCGCTTAACTAGG
>CAXUCT010000393.1:0-4029 GCA_964249415.1 uncultured Bryobacteraceae bacterium
CCCCCGCGGCACTCAACGCATTCAGAATCACCCCTCGCACTGAAATGCCCGGAGCAAACTGCGATTCCTGCATCACGTAACCCAATCGCGTGCCATTGCGAATCGCCACTTCGCCTGAATCGGGCCTGCGCCGCCCGGCCAGAATCTCCAGCAGCGTTGATTTGCCCGAGCCATTCGGCCCAATCAGTCCCAGCCGGTCGCCTTCCGACACGTTGAACTGGATGCCCTCGAACAGCGGCGTGGCCCCGTAGGACTTTGTAAGACTCTGAGCATTGATGAGAAGCGCCACTCCTTCCATCCTACGGTCGGGTGACAATGGAAGCGGGCATTACTCGCTGCCTCTCGCTAATAGGAGCTACGATTTGGCTTCACGCGAACCAACCGACCATACACTCACTCCCCGCCGCGCGGACGTTTCCCCCTCTCCGGGCTCGGTCTCGCAGTCACGCCCGCCGCTGAAATCGTTCGAGTGGGCCAAAGCCGGTTCGCTCCTCAGCGACAGTCTCGATTCCTGGAGTAGACATAAGGCTCCCCGGCTAGGCGCCGCTCTCGCCTTCTATACCCTGCTTTCGCTCGCGCCCTTGCTGCTCGTCGCCGTGGCTATTGTGGGCTTAGTCTTCGGTCGGACCGCCGCCGCCCACGGCATCGTGGGGCAAGTGCAGACGCTCGTCGGAACACAAGGGGCTAAAGCCACCGAGGCTTTGCTTGAAGGTTCGAAAAACTCGACTCACGGCATCATCGCCACCGTGGTCGGCCTGCTTACCCTGTTGTTCGGCGCCTCCAGCGTCATGATCGAACTGCGCGACGCGTTGAACACGATTTGGGAGGTCCCTACGCCCGAGCTCCCTGGACTTAAGAACAAGGTCGCCGGCTTCATCAAGGAACGCCTGTTTTCGTTCGCCTTGGTGCTCTCCATCGGCTTCCTTCTGGTCGTCTCGCTTGCCGTTAGCACCTGGATCGCCGCCCTTGGAGCCGTTTCTGCCTCCGTCGTGCCTGCCTACGAGATCTTGCTCCATTTTGTCAACGCCGTCGCCTCCTTCATCGTCATCACAGGGCTGTTCGCGGCCATTTACAAGGCCCTGCCCGATGTCAGGCTCGAATGGCGTGATGTGCTGTTGGGCGGAGCAGTCACGTCGCTCTTATTTACGTTGGGGAAACTCGCGCTAGGCCTCTATTTGGGGAAGGCGAGTATCGCTTCGAGCTACGGCGCTTTTGCCTCTATCGTGGTGCTCGTGATTTGGGTCTACTACTCAGGCCAAATCTTTTTCCTGGGAGCCGAATTCACGAGAACCTTCGCCAACCAGTACGGGTCGCAACGACCCTCCGAGCAACACACGCTGGCACGATCGGTCGGCGGAGGCGCCTAAATTCGGTCTGCCCTACTCGTTGCGCCTATAGTCATAGCTTTGGGGCGGTGGGGTCGGTTGATGCGCGTTGCCGATAAACGCCTCCGCGCTGCTGCGGGTATCAAATACTCCGCAGATCCCCGCATTTCTCGCTTGGGCCACTCGGAAAACATCCTCTGGTCCGCATTCCACGGCTTCAAACGCGCCGTGCTTCAATAAAACAACGACACGAAGCACTCATCCCTGCTACGAGATTGGCCGATCCATCGGATGAATTTTTACCTGGTCGCCCAGTAGGCGCGATGTCCAAGGTAATCCGAATCTGGTAGGTTCGCCAGAATAGTCCGACGCAGCTTTAAAATATCCAGCTCTCCCTGCTCCTGGTACAGCATCTTGCCGTCCGGTGCAATCAGCATCGTGTACGGCACGCCGGCTTGCCACTTCGCGTCAAAAGCGGATTGCAGGGCATCCGTATCCGTCGATCCAAACAGCAGGTTCTGGCTCGTGGCGTGCTGCCTTTCGAGCATCTTCATCACCCCCGCCTTTTCGTCCGGCAGGTTGGCCGACACCGTCACAAACTCAAAGTCTCTCAGCCGGTACATGCGATACGTCTCCTCGAGATCAGGAAACTCATGCACGCACGGGCCGCACCATGTCGCCCAGAAATTCACCAGCAGCACCTTGCCCGTAGGATTGGCACGCAGCTTTTTCAGATCATCCGCCGACGCTAGATCCAGGCGCACCGGCTCGGCCTCAATCTTTTTAATCGCCTCCGTGCGGCTCGCCTCTTTGGAGAGCCACTTCGTGGAGCAGCCAAAAGCCCGCGTGTGAGTTACCGGCACGGGCTTGCCCGCCAACAACGCGTCAATGGCGTTGCGCGCGTCCTGTGTTTTCACCAGCGACTCGCGCTGGCTGTTATCGACGTGGCCTTCATAGCGCAGCTTCCGGTCCCCATCGAAGATAAACACGTGCGGCGTGGCCTGCGGTCCGTAGGCGCGAGATACTGATTGCGTTTCTCCGTCATATAAGTACGGAAAGCTGAAGTGGCGATAGGCCGCGCGAATCTTCATTTCATCCAGGCTGTCGCTTACGTCCGTATAGCCAAGTTCGTCCAGCCGTACCGCGTTGGCGTTGTTCGGCTCAATGGCGACCAGCGCCACGCCCCGGCCGCGATAGTCGTCGGCCAGCTTCTTGATCCGCGATTCATAGAGTTGCGCTGTGGGGCAATGATTGCACGTGAAGACAAGAACGAGTATCTTGCTTCCCGAGTAATCGGCCAGCTTATGAGTCTTGCCGTCCACTCCAGGCAGCGAGAAGTCTGGCGCCGGAGACCCAATCGCCAACGTCGGGTGCGGTTCATCGGCAAAGACGGCTACCGTAACCAGCAACAATGCTAAAAAACGCCACATAACACCTTCCTGTAAACAGGCGCTTCGCTTTGCGCCCGAATGACGTTATCTTATCGCCGCCCTGCATGCACCCCCTCAGGTGAGGCGCTCAAGACGCTGTAGTCGCCGCCGTCGCGACGTTCTTCGATATAGAAGTCCAAATGCTGCTGATGTTCGTCTTAATCCCGCTTAAAAGCGCCACGGCCGCTAGCGCGATGAACGCTAGCAGCAGTGAGTACTCCACCAGGTCCTGCCCTTGTTCATCTCCCCAGAAATCTAATAACCGCGTTAATAGCACGCGCTTTTTACATCGGCGGAAAGTGCGCCGCCCTTTACAACAAGATTAATTTCCCGCTAGCCCGACTGTGTCTCTGGGGCTGGCTTTTCCACTGCCAAACGAGTTTAATCTTCTGCCTATAAGCGGTAAAGTGAAGAGATGGCTGCAGATCCACTCACGAGACGCACAAGGAGTCGTTTGCTGGCAGTATGAGCGTTGCTGATCAGAGCCTCCCAATAGCGAATCTACCCCGTCGCGCTCCCTTCACGGTGCGTTTCTCGCCACAGTTCGTGAACCGGATGTGCGCCCGCTTGCAAAAGTCCGCTCCTCCCCGGAGCGATGTCGCCGGCCTGCTCTTCGGGCACAATCGAGAAGGCTTGCTCGAAGTCCAGGTCTTCAAGTCGTTTCCTGAAAGCGAGGCAGGCAGCGGCTCCTTCCCCCAACCAGGCCCCTCCGCGTCCTCGCGCGACAGCTTGAACAGCATGGTGGAGGCCCTGATCGCCTCTTCCCGCAAGGATCCCGAGGTCTCCGCCCTGGAACTCGTCGGTTGGTATTCCTTCCGCCCCACCGGCGGTCTTCACGAAAGCGATGTCGTCTTCCATAACCGCTACTTCCGCCAGCCCACTGAGATTGCACTCATCCTGCGGCCCGAGCAACACCCCTATGTTTTGTTCGAGCTCTACAGCCGCTCCGGCATGAGCCTTCTTTCTGAAGAAGAGCACCGCTGGGGGTCGCTCCGCCACTCCACCGACACGGCCGTCGCCGGCCCGGTCGACGTCACCATGCGGGCCAAGATCAGCGACGATTTTTATCTCCGCGCTTATCACATCGGCAAAACGTTGGATCGCGCCGAACGCCGCGATCATTGGGCTGGCGCCGTAGAAGCCACTAAAAGCTCTATGCGCTTCATGTTTCGGTCCAAGCCAAAAGGAATCGGCGGACTGGGCCTGCGGGATGCCGAGAGCCCCCAGCACCCCGCGGCCCCGGAGGCCGCCCCTCCCGCGCCTCCGTTGGCACG
>CAXUCT010000394.1:0-829 GCA_964249415.1 uncultured Bryobacteraceae bacterium
GGGTAATACGCAGAGCGAGCGAGGCCGACCTGTGCGTTGGCGGCAGCAACCTGGCGCTCGGCGGCGGCGATGTCGTGCCGCCTTTCAAGGAGTTCCGACGGCAGGGCCAAAGGAACATCCGGAGGCTTAGGAACGAAAGGCGCCACGGGCAGCGAGAAAGCGGCCGGTGGTTTACCGATCAGCATGGCAATGGCATGCTCATACTGAGCTCTTGATACGCCGATGTCCGTTAACTGAACGGTAGCCGTATCTAACTGTGTCTGGGCCTGCGACACCTCTTCCTCTGAATTGATCCCGGTTTGGTAGAGCGTGTTGGTGAGGTCGAGGCTACGGTGGTAATTCTCCAGCGTTTCCTCGAGAATTTTTCTTTGTGCGTCTAGTGCGCGGACTTCGAAGTAATCCTGCGCAAGTTGGGCCTGGGTGCTGAGCAGTGCCGTAGCAACATCGGCGGCGCTGGCCTGAGCCTGAAACGAGTTGGCGGCGATGGTATTCCGGACGCGATGCCAGAGGTCGACGGTGTAATTCACGTCAACGGGCAGCGAAAAATTGTTTATCGCTCCGCCAATTCCACTGGAACCTGCGACTCCCGAACCCCCTGAACCTGAAACCCCGCCTCCGCCCGAAGTCGTGCTGCCGGTGGTAGTGGTACCAGTAGTTGACGTTCCGTTTGATGAAGTTCCCGAAGTCGTTCCCCCCGATGTTGAAGTAGTGGTGCTGCTACTGTTGCTGCCGCCGCTGACGACTGTGGTTCTGGAAGTTTGAGAAAATCGCGAGTTGGTGTAAGACGTGGAGGCACCGATGGTCGGATAGAGAGCCGATCTCGCCGAAA
>CAXUCT010000394.1:839-2687 GCA_964249415.1 uncultured Bryobacteraceae bacterium
CTCTGAAGCGGCTATGCTCTGGTTCGAAATCCGGACCTGTTCTTCGAGCGCGTTCAGTTGCGGGTCGTTGTAGATTTCCCACCACTTGGCCCGGAGTTTGTCATCTCCCGGTTGCGCGATTTTCCAACCCACGCCCTCCTTGTAGTCGTCAGGCACGGCTTCTTTGAAAGCGGAGGGTGTCTGGGCGGGTGGTCGGGCGTACCTGGGTCCCGGGTTACAGGCGGAGAGCAACAGGGCTAGTGCCGCTGTGCCCGCGATCTGAATTCGTGTTCTGTCAGTTCTCAAGTTCATCAGTTACCTGACCAATCCAATGTCGAAGATAAATAGGACAATTCACCAGCTTTACGTCATCGCCCGCTTGCCTGGAGAAATATCGAACAGCTTTTCGATCGACCAGCGTGACCTCGCTTAGATCGATATAAATGATTTGGTGCGCTCCCCGCGCTTTAGAAATTGTCTGCTCCAGGTCCGCCAAGGCGTCGCCATTAAATCTGCCGTTCAGCAGAAGCTTGATGGAGCGTTCGGCCGTGTGCGGTTCCGTCGTGATGGTGTACTGCGCTTGCATTGGCTTTCCTAGCTGAGGGGCCCCACGGCGTCGACGGGCGCGTTTGGGAGCCGTCCGCCGCGAAGGCCGTTAAACCACAAGCTGAGACGGTCCATATAGAGATAAATGACGGGGGTTGTAAACAGGGTCAGGGCCTGGCTGACAATCAGCCCACCCACGATGGTGATTCCGAGCGGACGGCGCAACTCAGAGCCGGTGCCGGTTCCAAGAGCGAGCGGCAGACCACCGAGCAGGGCGGCCATGGTGGTCATCATGATGGGGCGAAAGCGCAGCAGGCAAGCCTCGAACACGGCCTCTTGCGGCGGCTTACCATCACGGCGCTCCACTTCCAAAGCGAAGTCGATCATCATGATGGCGTTTTTCTTAACGATTCCAATCAGAAGAATAATTCCGATCAGCGCGATCACGCTCAGGTCTGTGTGCGTAATCTGCAGCGCGAGTATCGCGCCGACTCCTGCCGAAGGTAGGGTGGACAGAATAGTAATGGGGTGAATGAAGCTTTCATACAGGATCCCCAACACAATGTAGACCGAGACGAGCGCGGCGGCGATTAACAGCGGCTCATTAGAGAGCGAGTCCTGAAACGCTTGTGCTGTACCGCTGAAATTAGTGTTGATGGTAGTGGGCATTCCCGCCGTTTCCTCCATCCAGTTGATAGCAGTAACTGCACTGCCCAAGGCGATGTTAGGAGCCAGATTGAAGGAGATGGTGACGGATGGAAAGATGCCGGAATGACTTACGGCAAGCGCAGCGGTGGAGGCTTGAAATTGCGTAAAGGCGGCGAGGGGGATAGGCGCGCCGGTAGACGAGGTGGCGTAGATTTGTTTGAGGCCATCTGGGTTTTGCCAGAAAACCGGGTTAACTTCCATCACGACGTAATATTGGTTCAATGCCGTGAACGTCCTCGCGATCTCACGTTCGCCGAAGGCATCGTAAAGAATGTTGTCCAGACTCTGCGGCGTCACTCCCAAGCGCGAGGCGGTGGGCCGATCGATTATCAGTTTCGCTTCTAAGCCGCTATTTTGTTGATCGCTATTGACATCGGTCAGCTCAGGCATTTTCTTCATCAGGTTCACCAGCAGGGGCGCCCAGTGCGTCAACTCGCTTATGCTGTCGCTTTGCAAGGTGTACTGATACTGCGCGGCGCTTTGCCGGCCTCCAATTCGGACATCCTGCACGGCCTGTAGATAGAGGGTTATGCCCGGTATGGCGGCCAGCTTGGGACGCAAGCGGTTGATAATCTGTTCGGCAGTCACCTTGCGTTCATTGAGAGGCTTTAAAGC
>CAXUCT010000394.1:2697-4028 GCA_964249415.1 uncultured Bryobacteraceae bacterium
GCATCGGCCGGTATTAGTGGTGGTGCCGCCGCCACCGCCGCTGAAAGCTTGAACAGTTGCAATCGCGGGATCATTTTGGACAATCTTTGCCATTTGGAAGATCTTGCGCTGCATGGCCTGGAACGAAGTGCTTTCGTCGCCCAGGAAGTTTCCATTCAGACGGCCGGTGTCCTGCTGAGGAAAGAAGCCCTTCGGCACAATCATGTACAGGTAGATGTTGAGACACAATGTGGCAATCGCGATGAGCAGAACCAACGCTGAATTGCGCAGCACCCAAGCCAGAGCATGCTCGTATCCCTTGAGAATGAACGCGAAAATTCTTTCGGTCGCATTGAAGAGGCGGCCGTGCTTCCTTTCATCACTGAATAGTTGAGCGCACATCATGGGCGTGGTGGTGAGAGAAACCAGCAGCGAGACCATGATGGTGACCGACAGGGTCACGGCGAATTCGCGGAAGAGGCGTCCTACAATGCCGCCCATCAACAAGATGGGGATAAAGACGGCGACCAGCGAAATACTGATGGAGAGAACCGTGGAGCCGATCTCCGCTGCGCCTTTTAATGCAGCCTCGACTGAATTCAAGCCCTGCTCGCGATAACGCGTGATGTTTTCGAGGACGACAATAGCGTCGTCGACTACGAATCCTGTCGAGATGGTCAATGCCATTAGCGACAGGTTGTCGATGCTGTAGCCGCACAGGTACATGACCCCGCAGGTGCCGATGATGGAGACCGGGACGGCGACGCTGGGGATGAGCGTGGAGCGTATGTCGCGCAGGAACAGAAAGACAACCAGGATGACGAGCACCACGGAAATCACCAGCGTTCGTTCCACATCTTTGACCGACGCCCGGATGGTGATTGTCTGATCCAGGGTGACGGTCATGTCGATAGCTTGGTTGATGGAGGCGTGCAGTTGGGGAAGCGCGGCCTTAATAGCGTCCACGGTGTCGATGATATTGGCGCCGGGCTGCCGGAAGATGATGAGCAAAGCAGACGGTTTGCCGTTGGCGAGGCCGAGCGAGCGAAGGGTCTGTACGGAGTCGGTTACCTTCGCAACGTCGGAAAGGCGGACGGGTGCGCCGCCAGTGAACTTGACTAGCAGCGGCGCGTAATCGGCCGCGTGCAGCAGTTGGTCGTTGGCATTGATCAGCCAACGCTCGTGGCTGTCGGAGAAGCTGCCCTTAGCCTCGTTGACCGTTTCACTTGCGATAGCGGTACGGATGTTGTCGAGGCTGAGTCCGTAATGCTGTATCTGAGTAGGATTCACATCCACGCGTATAGCGGGAGCGGAGCTGCCGCCGGCGACCACCTGGCCGACGCCTTTGATTT
>CAXUCT010000395.1:0-2365 GCA_964249415.1 uncultured Bryobacteraceae bacterium
ACTCCTTGGTCCGCAAGCCGCTGCAGAACCTGCTGGGAGAGACCGTGCAATTGGCTGTGGCTCGCCAAATCCCAAGTCACATTGTCAGGGCCTACTTCGCCCACCAGACCCGCCCACAGAGTGTCGTCCAGGTCCGTAATCAGCCCCTTCTTCGGCGGCGGCGAGTCGATCAGCCCGGCCAGCGCCTGGCCCAGCGCATCCCCGTGCGCCAGTGTATAAGGAAATCCTGTGTGCAGGTCCGAGCGAATGTCGTACCGCATCTCCGCCGGCGACGCCGCCGCAAGCCGTTGTTTATTGATCAGGGAGACAGAGGGATGCGCCGCGATCCGGCGCCCGAAAGTTGCCACAATCTCCTCCAGCGCCAGCTCCGCCTCACTCGCTTGCCACCCCGGCGTTTGAAAGGCCGGCGGAAGCGGCAGTGTCGGTAGCGAGACCGCCAGCTTCGACGAGGACGTGATCGCGGAGATCGCCGCCTCCAGCCGCTTCAGCTTCGCCGCTGAAGAATCTAATACGCTACCGGCAACCCGTGGTCCCCAGCCTCCCAGTTGCCGGAATCCAAGCCGTGGGTCCAGATCCGCCCATTCCAGCACTAAAACGCCGGTCTGTGGCCCGGCCTGCGTAATCTTCTCCATGGTGCCCGCGATGTCATCGTAAAGCCCTGTCTTTACAGCTACTTTGCGGGACGGCATGGCGCTTTGCAAATGCGCCGTCAGGTAGTTCTCAAGGTGCAGCGGCGTGAACCCACAAGCTAGCGCCACGTCAAAAGCCGGGCTGTCCGCCCCGCTATTTCGGATAATGGAAAGTGCTTCGGCAAGCTTCACGGATGCGCCATTTTTCTCATCGGTTCGGATCACCCCATTCTACCGGGACCGGCGTTACCCCCTAATGTCAGAGCTCATCCTCGATCGCTTCCGGACTTTCAATAAGCCTCATTCGAACAGTAACTTACGTCAACTGGGCACGAACCGCTATCCGCCTGCGAAAAGATACCGATCGAGGTCTGTTTCGGCAGCGCGGGACTGCCGATAGTTCTAACGGGAGACCGCGCCCATTCGTCTCCCAAGCTCCATGAATCCACCCCCGACTCCGATTCCCGTCCTGCTCATGGTTCGTGAACTCGGCATTGGCGGCTGTGAGCGCGATCTGACCAAGGTGGCCATAGGCCTCGACCGTTCACGGTTTCAACCCTACGTCGGCTGCTTTCGAGATGAAGGGCTTCGAACTGCCGAGTTGCGCGCGCACAACGTCCCTATCGTGAAGTTCAACGTGCCGTCCTTTGCCTCTGTGGCGGCTCTTAAATCTGCCCTTCGGCTGGGCAATTTCATCAAGGCTCACGGCATTGAGGTCCTGCATGCTTTCGATGCCCCCACCGACATGTTTGCGGTTCCCGTGGCACGTCTCTATCGCACTCCGGCCGTCATTTCGAGCGAGCTTTCCTATCGCCACCTCATCGGGGGCAGAGCGAATCGAATGCTTTTGCAGCTCAGCGAGAAGTTCGCGCACAAAGTAGTAGTGAACTCAGCCGCTGTCAGAGCCGATCTTGTCGAACACGCTCACATCTCACCCACGAAAATTGTCCTCAGCCACAACGGTGTTGACCTGTCCGCCTTCCCCCCCGACCCGCGCCTGCGCCAGGTGTTCCCCGAGGCTTCCCTCGTCATCGGCGCAGTTTGCGCGCTACGGTCCGAAAAGCGGCTCGATCTTCTCCTCGAAGCCTTCGCCCAAGTCAGGTCCCAGGCCGAAGGCCTGCGGCTCTTAATTGTTGGAAGCGGGCCTATGCTTCCATCCCTCCGGCAGCAGTCAGCCGCTCTAAACCTCGACGGAATCTGCCATTTTGAACCCAGCAAGTCAGAAGTCGCCCCTTGGCTGCGGACCATTGACCTTTTCGTCATGGCGTCTGAATCGGAGAGCTTCCCGAACGCGCTCCTTGAAGCCATGGCCTCGGGCTGCTGCGTCATCGGCTCGCGCGTGGGCGGTGTACCCGAACTCATCTCTCCGGAACGAAACGGCCTTTTGTTTGAATCCCGCTCTGCTGGCGACCTGGCAGCCAAACTGAGCCGCGTGATTGAGGATGGAGCGCTTCGCCGGCGCTTGGCGAAGGGGGCGGCGCGAACCGCACGCGAGGACTTCCCTATGGAAGCCGCCGTAGAACGCCTCCAGAACCTCTACTTAAGTTTGTTGAAGCGGCCGATGTAAAGCCAAATCCTGATCGCACCGATAGAATAGTGGAGACTTAGCTCTCATCGAAATCATGGATACCGTAGAACAGCGTTTAGAAAGTGTATTCGCGACCGTCTTCCCAGATCTGTCGCCAGAGCAGATTCGCAACGCTTCGCATGATTCTGTCGAAACCTGGGATTCCGTC
>CAXUCT010000395.1:2375-3720 GCA_964249415.1 uncultured Bryobacteraceae bacterium
TCGCGGAATACCTGAAAGGAAAGCTCACCCATACTGCCGTCTAGCCCACCCCTCCTTCCGGCAGAACTGCTTCGTCTGCACCATCTTGGATTTGTGGTCAGCAGCATTGAGGCGATGGGAAATCCATTTGCGCTTTCCCTCAGTGCCTCCTGGGACGGCAAAATCTCCCTCGATCCCATTCAACGGGTGAAGGTCGCGTTTCTCTCCATGCCGGGTACCGACGTACAGATGGAGCTCGTCGAACCCGCCGGCGAGCAGTCCCCTGTGCAAGCGTTCTTAGAGAAGGGCGGTGGCTTACACCACCTCTGCTACGAAGTGGAAGATTGCGATCAGGCGCTCTCCGCCCTCAGGCAGCGAAATGCTATGATCGTCAGACGTCCGAAGCCCGCAGTCGCTTTCAAAGGACGCCGCATCGCCTGGGTGGTCTCGGCTGAAAAACTGTTGATCGAGCTGCTCGAGACCACCGCAAAATAGACCCTGCTAGCGCCGCTTTCCGGCGTACTTCCGCCGGTAAACCTGTCCATCGATCACTTCAATCTCCTCATTGCTGTTGATGGTATGCGTACCAATCAGCCCTCGATGCCAATCCGGCTCAATCCGCCCGGCGGGCCGTTCCCGGTATTCGGTCGTCGTTAAAACTTCAATCTCGTTCAACTGGCACGCGTATCCATACCTAACGGAGCAGTCTTGCGCGGGCCGGATCAGTTTTCCCTTTCGCCGGAATAGCTTACCCGCCCCACGGCTCCGCCGCACGTCCGTGCAAATCGGATTCCGCGGATGCGCGTTCCATTCGCCCAACAGACTATCGGAGTGAAACAGAAAGAGTTCATCATTCACCGTTGAACCCCGCTCCGCAATGTTGGTAAAAAAATAGAACCGTCCGTTCTCCCTCCACAGCGTCGTATCCACAGCCTGAACCCCGTCCCGAAGAGACTTGACGAACTCCCATTTCATCGCCCCCGCGCTCGCGCGGTACAGCTCGATCCGGCCCGCCCCCAGAGTCTCGGGAATCATCCACAGCGCGCCCTCGTGCTCGAACACAAACGGGTAAGAGAGATGATACGGCAGATCCAGCACGCGCTCCGCTTCGCCGATCACCCCGTCTGTCCCGATCTCCATTACCGAGATGCAGCCTCTTTGCTTCTCAAAAACGTAATCTTCCACAAACAGGTAGTTGCGCCCGTTCCACTGGATCACGAAAGGATCGGCGTAGAAATGACCCGCCGGCGCCCGGATGTTCCGAAACCCGCCGAGATCTATTTCCTCTGTCCGGGACAAGAACTTGCTCCGGTCCGTCCGGTACGCCACAAACCAATAGCTCTCCCGGTTCGAGTAACGCACACGC
>CAXUCT010000395.1:3730-4028 GCA_964249415.1 uncultured Bryobacteraceae bacterium
CGCATTTCGCAGAAGAAAGCCGGCCATCTGCAGATTAGTCGGCAAGGTGCCCCGCACTCCCGCTGAGTTTTGAACTGGTGCCCCGCCGGGTAGCCTTTCGCTCTCACGTAACTGCCGCAAGACACGCAACAGAAAGGTCGCCGCGCGCCAATAAGGAACAGCCTGGTTCTGCCGCCAGGACCAGCCCTGCTCAGTCGCCGAAGAGCCCTCATACACCAGCGCTGCCTGTTCCCTTTGCAGCACTTCCAGAGCCGAACCACTCACCGGGTTCCGGTCATACAGCTCCCAAAAGTTAGCC
>CAXUCT010000396.1:0-4024 GCA_964249415.1 uncultured Bryobacteraceae bacterium
GTGTAGGCGGGCATCAGCGTCTCGACATGCCGGCGCGAAAGATCAAGCAGCGTGGCGCACAGATGATGCTCCGCTTCCGCCAATTGCAGCACTTCGTTGCGCAGCCGCATGCGATAGAGCGTCAGGTCAATGTCGTTGCGGCTACGTGCTGTATGCATGTGTCCCGCGTTCTCTTGGCCGCAGCGACACGCGATTTCCGCCTGCACGTAAAAGAAGAGGTCCTCGAAGTTCACGTCATACTCGACGGTCCGCAGCTTGTTGCGGTCGAGCGCGTCCAGTGCGTCTAAACATGCCTGTGCCGCCAGTCCGGGCATAATTCCTTGCCTGGCGAGCATGAGAATGTGCGCGTACTGTATATCCAGCAGCGTGTCCAGAAACAGCCGCTGAGCATCAGCGAAATTCACGCCCAGAACGGTTTCAGCGTAGACGCGGGAAGGGAATTGGGGTTCGTTGTCCCTGGGCTTACCAGTCAGCACGAACTCCCAATTGAATGATCCGGCCTTCCAGAAGAGTGGAAACAGGAGCCAGCGATGGCTGCCTCAAAATCGCTCCGGTCGCGGCGCTCACCGTTGCATTCGTGTTGATAGTGGTCACATTGGGGTGATTCAGAACGTTATTCGCTTCGGCAAAGAAGCTAGGCTGTAGCTTTTCCCATAACTTAAAGAACGACCGCGTATAGCGAACATCAAACTGATAGATATTCCGAGTGCGTAGGGTGTTACGGCCGATATACAAGGGGCGCGTTGCATTTCCCGCCCCGGTTCCCGCTAGCGGGTCACCGTTCAGAAGCTGATTGGCCGTGATGTTCTGCTCGTCGCCAGAAGAGGCAACAAACATGGTTGTGAGCTGATTGTCGTTCGCCAAGTAACGCAAGATGCGGTTGCCGATCGCTTTGTAGGTGGGACTCCACACCGTGCTAAATGACAGCGCATCCGGGCGATTGATACTGGTATTGGCGCGGTCGCGATTACGATTCGTCGGATCCTCTATAACGAGCGATCCCTGATCGTAGCTGTTTGCCTCCGGGGCATCGCTGAGGGAGTGCGACCACGTGTACGAAGCAAACGCTTCCAGGCCATGCACAAAGCGGCGCTGATAGGTAACGGTGGCTGCATTGTAGGAGCTGTTCGCTCCTATATCTTGCAGTTCTATGTTGTTGAAGCGTGGATCGAGGCGCGTGGCAGCGTTATGCGCAGACGAATAGACCGGTCGTCCATCGGCCAGATATCGTAGTGGATTAATGAGATTTGCGTTGCGTAGATACTCCAGGTTGCGACCGTTGGTGTTGACGTATGCCAGCGTGAGCGAATCGTTCTGTCCCAGTTGATGCGTAATCTGGAAGCTTGAGTTGAACGCGTAGCCGTTCTTGAAATTGGGGGTGATGGCGAACACGGTTTGCGAAGACCTGGGCAGAGTTCCATTTACGACTGCGGTAGGAAACGGAGGAGCTCCCGGCGCGTTGTACTGGATAGATGCGGTGTAAGAACTGGACGCGCCATCGCTATAGATAGCGTTGTACCAGAGATTCGTAGGGGGCGCTTCGTAGTAAATGCCTGAGCTGGCGCGGACAACGGTCTTGGGAGTTACAGACCAGGCCAGACCCAGACGCGGCGCGAAATTGCCTTCCGGTATACGGAAGTGTTGGGAGGTTGCCAGTAGCGCATTCAGATCGCCCGCGGGGCCTCGAAACTGGTCGTAGCGCACGCCATAAACAGCCAGCAGTTTCGGCGTAATCTGCCCAGCTATCCTGCGCAAACAGATCCCAGAAGAACGAGTGATACCAGGCGCCCGGTTCGCCTACGCTCGCGTTACACGTGCTGTAAGCAAGTGGGTTGGTTCCGGAAAGCGCCGTCAGATAAGCCGGGATGTTCGCGAAAATATACTGCGTGTAGATGTCGTTAACCTGGGTGTCCAAGTTCTGTTGAAACCCAAACCCGGCCTTGAAAGTGTGGGTCCCTTTTACCACGGTGAAATTGTCGTTCAGATTCGGAATCTTTTCCTGGAACCGGTCGCCTACGGCGGTGCTGCCGCCAAAATTGGCGATGCCGCTGACGGTAATTTCCGGGCCCGTTCCGGTCAGCGGGTTAGCGACGTGCTGTTCGTTGCGATACGGCCAGCCGAAGCGCAGTTCGTTCAATACATTCGGCGAGAAGGTGGACAACAACTGCGCGCCCAATACATGCGCCCGGTCGCGAAAATCTGAAGCGGCGTCCAGCGCATATAGCCCGCCGTTATTGGTATTGAACGGATAGCGATTGCGGAAATAGTTATAGCGGACGAAGAACTGATGCTTCTGTGTAATTGCCCAATCCAACCTGATATCCACCCATTGCGCGTGCTGAACGGTCTGGGCGGTGGTCAGCAGATTGCCCGGTATACCTATCGCAGAGGCGTTTGCCGGAGTGATGGTGATGGGCGTCGGCGTGGCGCGCATAATGTGCTCGTAGGAGGCGAAGAAGAACAGCTTGTCTTTGATTAGCCGTCCACCAGCATTCGCGGCAAAGTAATTGGCGGCGGGGATCGGCGTCGTGGGGGTAGCAAGAATCGGCCGCGCCACCGCGTCCAAAGGCCGCCCCACAAACTGGACCTCGCCATGGAATTGATTGCTCCCGGAATCGCTAATCACGTTATAGACATCGCCCGCGGTCTTCCCGAACTCCGGCGCAAAGCTGCTCGAAACGGCCTGCACTTCGCGTACGTAACTATCGGCGATAGCGAACAGCCGGAGGCCATAACGGTCGCTCTCCGTATCGACAGTGCCATCCAGCTGATAGTTGACATGGTCTACTAAACCGTTGGTATTGAGCAAGCGCGGTATTCCTAACTCGGCATTGGGGTGGCCGCTCACACCCGGTTGCAGCAGTACAAAGTTGTACGGATTACGCGAAGTGAGCGGCAGATTGTTCGTCTCTTCCTGTCCAATGGTCACGCTGATGTTCGTCCGCGATGGATCCACGACAGGCGCGCCGCCCGAGACTTCGATGGACGTGCTGGTAGCACCCACTTGGAGCTGAGCGTCTATAGTGGCTTGCGTTCCCGCATCCAGCATGACATCGGGATGGGTCTGACTACTGAATCCTTCTTTCTGAATAGTGACGGTATACGAGCCGAGCGGGAGATTGGGAAACACATAATAGCCATCATCGTTGCTGTCTTCGGAACGCGTGAAGCCGGTTTGCGTGTTGACGATGGTGACTTTCGCCACCGCGATAGCCTCATTGGCTTGATCTGTAACGCGGCCGCGAATGCTTCCGTTGATGGCTTGCGTTTGCGAGAACATTGGGGAGGCGAACACGCCCACGATAAAAGAAAATGCAACCAGGTTGAGATAACGAACGCGAGACATAGAAGATCCACCTCTGGCGGGTAATGTTCTATTGATGCAGGTCTCGGATTAATGATCCAGCTTTCTGCGCCACACGCATTGCGAGCGCATCGCGCACAGTTTCCGCAACTCCGGACCAATCGCCGGCAGTGCGCTGCCGGAAAAGCCGAATCGATGGATACCAGGCGGAGTCTTCGCGCTCTAATAACCAGCGCCAGTCGGGAGCGAACGGCAGCAGCAACCAAACGGTCACACCAAGGCTCGCCGCCAAATGCGCCACCATCGTGTCCACCGTAATGACCAGATGCATTTGGAGTAAGGCTGCGGCCGTTTCAGTAATGTCGGTCAATTCGGGACGCAAATCGGCAATGAGCCCTGGATAACGCGCCTCCTCTAACTCGTGAGCGCGTGACCCAACTTGGAAGCTGAAGAACCGCGCCTTTGGATTGTCGAGAAGGCATTTCAGCGTTCGAAGCTGCGTGGACCGCCTGTCGTCCATAGGATTCTCAGGATTTCCCGCCCACACCAGGCCCACGTTCATCTCATCCCCGGCCGGGATCCTTGCTTTCCATTTCTTTTGTAACTGCTCGTCCAGGGAGTTTTTTTATGTTTGTGGTATCTTCTAGTTATACTTTTAATAGTTCGGCGGCAGCGTCATCAAGGGGCAATGCAGATCAAAGGCGGGCCGAAAGGCATCAT
>CAXUCT010000397.1:0-4024 GCA_964249415.1 uncultured Bryobacteraceae bacterium
GGTAGAATTCACGGCGGCGCGCTCGATCCCAACCGCTCGCTTTCGCAACAAACAGAATACCCGCGATCGCCAGCAGCCCCAACAGTAGGCTCTGCGCGTCCGACAGCCAGGCACTCAGCACGTCTATGTCGTGAGGAGTGGCGCCGTTCCACTTCACGCGCCGGAACATAGCTTGATACTGCACAATATTGAACAGCACCTGGCGAGGCGCCTGCAAGAAAATCCAAAAAACCGGCAAGAACGGCACCGCTACACCGGCCACCGAGGCTGCGAATTTCCGCCATCGGTTCCCGGCCCGATTACAGAAGAGCATCCACAGCAGCACAACCGGCACCATGAGGGCAGTTAGCAACGAACAAGCTGCTGCGGTTCCCACCAGCAGCCCTGCGACGAGCGCGGGAAGCCAACTCCTTCGACCCACTGCTGCGATGGCGGCGCGAAAAGCCGCCACCGTCAAAAATAAGCCGATCGCGTAAGCCTGCGCGATGGGACCAAACTCTACAACCACGGCGTTCAAGCCAAAGAAGAACGCCACAACGATTGCCGCTGCGAGGCGCCAGCGCGAAACAGGAAAAGATCGAAACACATAATCGGCGATCAGAAATACAGCGCCTGATATCAGCAGCGCGGCGACGACGTGCGTGACGCGCCAAGACTGGCCGAGCATTGCCATCCAGGCAGCGTTCCAATAGGCATTCAGCGGCGTTTGCGGGAAACAGAAATCGATATAAGGAGTTTTGCCCCGATCAATCAGTTGCGCGGCGAGAATATGAAATCCTTCGTCCCAAACGAAAGACATGGTTTGGGAGTAGAGGAGCAATCCAGCAGAGATGCACGCGATGACAGCGCCGAACAGGAGCGTGGCTCTGCGGGTTGCGGCGCGGTCTCCGAAACTGACGTCCTGGGACTGATCGGAGGCTATGCTCTGGAGAAGATCCACTGCGCGCATGATACGACGGTCCTAGCCAACGTTTCAAGGCCGTAAGGTGGCGCGTGTGAGCAGGCGGAAGGAGGATACCGCAGACCACAGTCGGGTATACGCATTTTTGCGGGGAATGCAAGCCAAAACTTTAAGGAAAAATCCTACCCGCCTAAACTGAGAAATTAGTTTTCATAAGGTTCAGACTCAAGTTATAACAGAGTACGGGCTGTGCAACCGCAAGTAGAAATACTTCTTCCGGCCCCGCCATAGCGCCTTGATTGCGCTTTCAGTGGTACCCACGCTGTTCGTAAGCGGCAGATTCTGTCAACTTGAGTTCTTGCCTGCCAGCAAGAACTCAAATCTTAAGAAAGGAGGGCAACCAAATGAAAGTGAATAGCAAAGTGAAGGCTGGTAATTCCATGTGGGCCGCGTAGTCCTCATTTCATAGTCCAGCTTTACATATAGTGAACGTGGCTGTTCGTCTTATCGGCGGACGGCCACTTTGTATTTAGGGAATTCTTCTTTCATGGCCCACAGTTTCCAACGTGCCAGTCAGTCTCTCCGCGCAGATCGCGGAATCAGCTCGACCATCGTTTTAACTACCGCCCTACTGCTATTGATGGCCTGGGTTGTATGGGCACTGCGAGCCACCGTTCCGCGCTACCAAGCCTCGCTTTCGGCCTGCACCCTCACGCCTTCTTCACCTGGCCGGCTCCAAATACAGGCTGAATTTCCCCCGGCAGTGCTGGGCGATATTCACCCGGGACAGCCGGCTCTATTTCGCCCGTCCCGCGACGCTTCCCTACCCGACGGCGCGCTTCGGGCTCGCGTACTGCACGTCGCCAATGAAATTCAGAATGCCAAAGCGAACGTGGAGCTGTCTCTTGAAGCGCCTCTACCCAGCAAGGCCGCCTTCGGTGGCTTACCAGGTTCGGTAGACGTAGAGGTGGAACAAGTGACGCCAGCGGCTCTGCTCATGCGCTCAGCAGGCGGGCTGGTTGGTGGACATTGAGAAAACTCTTTGCCCCAGAGGTGGTCCAGACGTCCAACATGGACTGCGGACCCGCTTCCCTCAAGTGCCTGCTCCAAGGCTTTGGAACTCACGTCAGCTATGGGCGTCTCCGCGAGGCCTGCCAGACCAGCATTGACGGCACATCCATTGACACGGTGGAGGAGGTTGCCAATGAGCTAGGTCTCGAAGCCGAGCAGATCATGATCCCGGCAGATCATCTGCTGCTTCCGGGAGCAAAAGCCCTGCCCGCCATTGTGGTGGTGACGCTACCGAGCGGCCTGACGCACTTTGTAGTTGCGTGGCGGCGGCACGGACGCGCGGTTCAGGTGATGGATCCGGCGATCGGGCGCAGGTGGGTGACCGCCGCACAGCTCGCGGCCGAGATTTACGGGCATGCCATGCCGGTCGAAGCAGACGGATGGCGCGAGTTTGCGACGTCCCAAGACTTTCAGGCAGCTCTCCTGGAGCGCTTGGGCAACCTCGGAATCCCACAATCAGGAGCCGGGCGGCTCATCAGCGAAGCCTTATCCGACGAGAGCTGGCGCGGGCTAGCGGCGCTGGATGCCGCGGTACGGCTCATGCAGTCGTTGATCCGAGCGGGCGCTATCAATCGCGGACGCGATGCCCAAGATATGATCGGGCGGCTCTGTGCCAGTCCAGAATTGATCCCCGTTCGCTACTGGTCGGTTCAGCCGGCCGATCACAGCGAGGATGGTCCAGAGCAGGTCATTATGCGCGGCGCCGTCCTGGTGCGGATTCGCGGAAAACGTGGCGCACCCACTGCGGAAGCACTCGGGCCGGAACTGGCTGCGGCTGTCGCGAAAGGTCCGCTCAGCGCCCGACGGGAACTACTGCGGCTGCTATGGGAAAGCGGAGGCTCTGCGGCAGCGATCTTAATTGTGGCGCTCGCGGCCGCTGCGGGGGGCGTGGTGATAGAGGCGCTACTCTTCCGAGGACTGTTTCACGTTGCCAGTGAGTGGGGGCCGCTCACCCAACGTGCCGGTGCAGTAGCGGCCGTTTTACTTTTCAGCTTCCTACTGCTCTTGCTCGAAGCGCCGATCTTTTCAGGCGCCATGCGGCTGGGACGCCAAATTGAGAACCGTCTTCGCGTGGCGTTTCTTGCCAAGATCCCTAAACTAGGGGACCGCTATTTCCAGAGCCGCCTCACTTCGGACATGGCCGAACGGAGCCACTCCACGCATCGTCTGCGACGCCTGCCGGACTTAGCGCGTCAGCTTCTGCGAGCGATTTTCGAACTCTTTGCAACGGCGGCCGCAATTATCTGGCTGCTGCCTGCAGCCACGCCCTGGGTACTGCTGACCGTCACCGCGGCTCTGCTGATTCCGTTCCTGGCGCAGCCCGCATTAGCGGAGCGGGATTCGCGGGTGAGGAATCATGCTGCTGGCCTGACCCGCTTCTACCTGGACGCCATGCTGGGGCTGTTGCCGATTCGTGCCCATCGCGCGGAGCGGCGCGTCCGCAGAGAGCACGAGAAGCTGTTGGGGGAATGGGCGCATGCAGCTTTGCGCCTGCAACGAACGGTGGTTTCAGCCGTGTCCGTGCAATTGGTCGTGACGTTCGGGCTGATTGTTGGCCTGCTGCTGGGGCATCCGCTCCATCAAGGAGAGATCGGCAGAGTGTTGCTGGTCGTGTACTGGGCCTTGAACCTGCCATCCATTGGACAGGAGATTGGAGCGCTGGCGCGCCAATACCCGTACGCCCGGAATCTGACGTTGCGCGTACTTGATCCGCTGGGAGCACCGGAAGAAGAGACTTCAGAAATGGGCACAAGCGCTAGGGAGCCTCTTTCCGAAGCGCCGCGTATCGAGTTCCGCGGGGTCAGCGCAGAAGCCTGCGGTCACATGATTCTTCAGGATGTAAACGTCGCTATGGAGGCGGGTAGTCACATTGCGGTCGTGGGACCTTCGGGAGCGGGCAAATCGAGCCTGGTCGGCATCCTGTTGGGCTGGCTGAAGCCGAGCCACGGCGAGGTGTTGGTGAACGGCAACGCGCTGGACGTGGACTTGATGCGGCGCTCCGTCGCTTGGGTGGACCCGGCGGTTCAAATTTGGAATCGCTCTCTGTTCTCA
>CAXUCT010000398.1:0-4024 GCA_964249415.1 uncultured Bryobacteraceae bacterium
GCCTATGGTGACGTAGCGGACCTGTTCCGAGATCCCGGCGTCGACCTGGTGACGGTTTGCGTCAAGGTTCCCGCCCACCTCAAGCTGGTCCTCGGCGCACTGGCGGCGGGCAAGCACGTGTATTGCGAGTGGCCGCTAGGCCGCGACATCGCCGAAGCCGAGCAGATCGCGGCGGCGGCGGCTGCCGCGGGAGTCCACGCAGCGGTCGGTTTGCAGACGCGGAGGAACCCCGCCGCGCTGCGCGCGCGCGACCTGATCGTGTCCGGCGCGATCGGACGCACGCTCAGCGCGCGAGTCTATTCGAGCACCGCCGCCTTCGGGCCGAAGGTGCCAACGGCGGAGTCGTATTCGGAGAAGGCCGAGAACGGCGTCACCCTGGTGACCATCCAGGGTGGCCATACGCTCGATCTCGCCATCGCGGTGCTTGGCGCGCTGGTCGACGTAACCGCGCTGACCACAACCCAGTACCCCACTGTCGAGATCGGCGACGACGCCACGCCGCAAGTGCGGTCAACCTTCGACCACATGTTGGTCGAGGCGCGTCTTGCCGGTGGCGGCGCGCTGTCGGTTGAGGTAGCAGGAGGCCGCCCGCCGGAGACGCCGTTCCGTCTGGAAGTAACTGGGGAAGAGGGCGTACTTGCGCTCGATGGCGGTGCGGCAAGAGGCTTCCAGTCTGGCCGCCTGCGCCTCTCGCTTAATAGCAAGCCCCAACACGTGGACGAGGGCGAGACCGCACCGATGCCGGACACCGCCGCCAATGTCGCCGGAATGTACGCAGCCCTCCGCGATGACATCGCCCTCGGTACCTCGACTGCTCCCGGCTTTCACTACGCAGTCCGCCTGGCGCGGCTTGTCCACGACGTGATGTCGTCTGCACGCGCGGGAACTCGAAAGCCGGCCGCAGACTGGCCTGTCGAAGAGTGACTATGGAGTTGTCCCATCGGGTTCAGCGATCGGACCAAAATTCAAATCTAGACCCGGATGCTACTTCTTCGCACCGCTCCACTCCAAGTAGGATTTCCATTCCGTCTGGCCCGGCATGTGCATCTGGAACTTGCCTGACATCGTAACGCCTTTCCGTTCGTAAATGAGGCGGAACTGAGGCCCCGGTACAGAAGAGTCGGAGAGGAAAACCACACTGGCGGAAGTCGGCGTCGAGACGTCGTATTGGATGACGTGACCCTCATTATCGAAGTAGATCGCTTTAAGAGGCTGCCCCGGTGCGTTCTGGTAGACGTAAAGCAGATCCCGATGCTCACAATCGAAAGCTGCCGGTCCCTTACACCCCGCATCGCTGCTATGCCGGGCCAGTACATGACCGTCGAGCTCTTTAGTAAACGTGTAACTTCCGGCCGTCGTTGCTCCCGCGGCGCCACCCCCCGTTTTTGCCTCCCATGTCCCTTCAAGAAAGCTGAGAGCCTTCCAAGGTTCACCGCCCGTTGGCGAGGAGGCTTGAGCACAAAGATAGCTTGCGGAAGTCAATGCGAGATAGATTGTCCATCTCATGTTCATAATGATTGTCCTGTCGTCTGGGTTGTGAACTGTTGAAGCCGTTCCGCAATCTGCTTTGCGGTCAAAATCTCCTTCACAGTGCAAAAGGCCCATATATGTCCGAAGGGATCGCGAATCCAGCCATACCGGTCGCCCCAGAACATATCCATGGGGGGTAGAGCCGGTACAGCCCCGTTATCGACCGCTCGACGATAGGCGGCGTCCACATCAGGCACGCCTATCTGAAACACGCACGTTGAGCCGTGAAGCGTCTCCGGTGACGCTAGGAAATGGCCCTCCATCTTCGATTGCCGGTGTGCCGGCTCTTCACTTGAGACCTGCACGAGCGAAGACCAAATCTTCAGATGAATATGTTCGCCATTGCCGCTTGGTGAGCCTTCAACGGCCATGTGGCTTGCCGCCCTTTTTTGATTTTGTTAGCGGCATTTGCTTCTGAGCTGGAGCAAGCATCCATGCGTGGCCTGCAGGATCGAAGAGCGCCCGATACTGCGCAACCCAGCCGAACACTTCTCCGAGCGGCCCAGCGGTCAAT
Source organism: uncultured Bryobacteraceae bacterium (assembly GCA_964249415.1). Taxonomy (GTDB): domain Bacteria; phylum Acidobacteriota; class Terriglobia; order Bryobacterales; family Bryobacteraceae; genus Bog-105. The sequence goes on from CAXUCT010000398.1 coordinate 2,045, forward strand.
CTGTAGCGCTGTTCAAGCCCCACCTTTTCAGAGACCACCAAGTTTGAGGATCGTAGCTCGCGGAGGTGCTGCGAGATAGCTGGCTGAGAAATGTCGAAGAAGGGAGTAAGCTGCTTGACGGAGCGCTGGGATTCGGAAAGAAGATCGATGATCTTCCGTCGGGTGGGATCTGCAATAGCCTTGAAAACAGTTCCGGCGGGGGCCCTCATAAGCATGTACTTATGAATATCATAAGATAATGCTTATGCACAAGTAATCATCTGGGAGCACCGCAGATCCATGCATGGCCCGGTAAGTCTCTGAATAACGTTAGACCTCAAACTGAGCCGCGCGCGTCAGCAATCGGTTTTTGAATTTGCGATGGGAACTAGCCCGAGCGCCGCTCTCGGTGTAATGACTGTATCGCGGCTGGTACCACCAACGAAGAACTGCTTACCCCGATTTGCGCTTCTTATCCGCCCCGCGCGGCCCGTCTGTCCGCGCCATCACCGAACTGATTTGAATTACCGGTACCAGCGAGTTTCCCCCGTTAGCGGGCCTGTGCGCGGCGGCCGAAGCACGGTTCGACAACTCATGGTTCAAGTTTTCGATAAAGCCTTCCATCTGCCGCTGCATCGCTTCCATCTTCTCGCGCATATTTAGAATGATCTCGACGCCCGCCAGGTTCACTCCCAGTTCGCGCGTCAACTGCAGTATCACTTCCAATCGCTCTAAATCTTCATCCGTATAGAGCCGCGTGTTTCCTTCACTCCGGGAGGGAGCCAACAAACCTTCCCGCTCGTACAAACGCAGCGTTTGCGGATGAATCGCATATTGCTCGGCCACGGCCGAGATCATATATGCAGCTTTACTCCTACTTTTCGTCATGATGCTTTCCTCTGCCTGAGCAGGCGGCGGATTACGCCGCCGTCTGCAGCCAGGCAAGCCCTCAACTAAGAGGTTTTACTCCACATGTCCGAGCGTACATCTTCTGTCTGCACTTGCGCCAGTTCACGTAACAGCTCTCGGGTGCGCTCGTCATGTATATCCGGCGCTCTCAGGACGACTTCCACGATCTCGTCGCCGCGAGTATTCTTCCGCCCGTTGAACACGCCCTTCTCACGCAACCGGAACTTCTGCCCGTTTTGCGTCCCTTGCGGGATCTTGAGAATCGCGCGCCCATCAATGGTTGGCACTTCGATCTTGGCGCCCAGCCCTGCCTCGGTCACGGTCAGCGGCACCTCCACTTCGATGTTGTCTCCCTGGCGCTTGAAAAACGGATGGTCATCTACCCGGATCGTGATGTAGAGGTCTCCGGCCGCGCCTCCATTCTCGCCCGCGTTGCCTTTGCCCGCCACGCGCAACCGCGACCCGGAAGTAACTCCCTGCGGAATCCGCACCTCAACCGAATCCGGATGCGAAACACGCCCCTCCCCCCGGCACGTCGGGCAGGTGTTTTTTAAACGCCCCGATCCACCACAGGTCTGACATGTCAGATTGAACTTCATTGCCCCGGCCATTTGCGTTACAGTGCCGGTGCCATCACACTCCGGACAGACCGCCACGTTGCTGCCCGCGGCTCCCGTCCCGTGACAGGTTTCGCAGGTTTCCTGGCGCGAGATGTTCAGCTTCACCTGCGTGCCCCGAATCGCCTGCCAGAAATCAACATTCAGCCCGTATTCCAGATCGCCGCCGCGCTGCGGCTGAACCGCTGTCTGCCGCTCACCGCCTCGAAAGAACTGATCGAAGATATTGCGGAATCCGAACCCTTCCGAATCCTGTGTCCCCGCTCCGTTCCCTGCCGTTCCCGCTCCGCCCCCGGCCGCTTGCTGCTGGCGCAAGTACTCGCTGAAATCGAACCCGCCAAAATTGGGCCCGCCGTTCGCGCCCTCCCCACCCGGCCCCGGATTCGGAGGCATGTTCGGGGAGTAGAATCCGTACTGATCTTATATCTTGCGCTTGTCCTCATCGCTCAGGATGTCGTACGCTTCCTGAACCTTT
>CAXUCT010000399.1:0-1194 GCA_964249415.1 uncultured Bryobacteraceae bacterium
GAGTTGTCGTTTTCGGCAAGTTGCACGGTGTGCGTTACGCCGGTATCCTGGATCGCTTTTCCCGAAGGCGAGTAGTATTTGGCGATCGAAAGAATCACCGCTCCACCGTCATCCATCTGGATTGTTTTGCGTAGGCTAGCGTCCCCATAACTGCGCTCACCGACTACCTGGCCCCGCTTGTCGTCCATTATGGCGGCAGCGGCAATCTCAGCCCCGCCGGCGGTTGCACGATCTGTGATGATGACTAACGGTCCCTTCCAGATTGCTTCGTCCGGCACGGCATCATACTCCTTGCGCGGCGTTTTTTGACCTTGTAGGTAGGTGATTTCACCGGAATCTAAAAAAAGATTCGCGAGTGCAATGCCCTTATCCTGTTCACCAGTGGAGCAGTGACGCAAATCGAGGACAACGTACTTGGTCCCCTGCTTCTTGAGTTCCTGCAATTTCGACTTAGCCTGCGCAACCCGGTCGCCGGACAAACTGGCTACGTGTAGATAGCCCACATCGCTCGCCATCAGCTTCGCCGTGACATCGGGAAACGGGACGTTTGCGCGCGTCAACGTGATCTTTTGCGGATCGGGATTCTTCAGCCGCAGTACCGTAATCTCAACCGAGGAATTGGGCGCGCCGCGAAGCAACTGCTCCGCATACGCCAGCGGCATGTCGCGGGTCGCTACGTTGTTGATGCTCTCGATGAGATCGCCCGTTGTGATATTCGCTTTCTCGGCTGGAGATCCCGGAAGCGTATCCACGACCGCTACGTAGCCGTAGCGCTTGGCCAGAATCAATCCCACGCCGGATTTAGCGGTGTCGGAACCCTTCTCATATTGCCGGTACTGATCGGCATTCAGGTAACTGGCAAAGGGATCCACCGATTCCAGAAGGCCATTGATGGCTCCAAGGGTAACGCTCTTCATATCCGGCTCTTCCACGTACTCAAGCTTGATTTTGTCGAGTACTTCCGTGTAGACCTTCAGATGGCCATATACGTCATCGGCGGCAACTGCTCGACCGCTTCTCGCGCCTAAGAGAAGCAGAGCGACCACGCAAGTTGAGCTGCCCACGACGGTCCATTTAAAGCGATTATTCATTCGAAAAATTCCGGAGGTTGGGTGCGGTTACCTAAAGTATAGCCAATAAAGCGACTTAAACCGGCACTGTTGTTTGGACGTTCGAACGCCTGAAGCGTTGCGG
>CAXUCT010000399.1:1204-3985 GCA_964249415.1 uncultured Bryobacteraceae bacterium
TCAGCACGTCGATGCCCAGGGTCAGGAAATGGTGCACGTGGACCACGTCGGGCGAATTCTGCTCGTCAGTGGCACCGAGCGGCTGCCCGGCAGGGGAGTTTACTTCCAAGCAGGCGGTGAAGTGGAAGGTACTACCCTGGCCGGCTTCGCTTTCCACCCAAAGCCGCCCCTTCATCATCTGTGCAAGCTGATAGGAAATGGCCAATCCAAGCCCCGTGCCGCCATACCGGCGCGTCGAGGAAGTGTCGGCTTGTGAGAAGGATTCAAAGATGGTCTTCTGCTTGTCAGTCGAGATGCCAATGCCGGTGTCTTTGACTGAAAAATGCAGCAAGGCGCCTTGGCCACGTTGATCTTCGGTTGTCACGGATAGGCTGACAGCACCTTTGCTGGTGAATTTTAGAGCATTGTCCAGGAGATTTAATAGAACTTGGCGCAATCGTAGAGGATCGCCCGTCACGCAATTCGGGACTTCCTCTGCTATCTCACAGGCAAGTGCTAGATTTTTCTGACTAGCTTTAATCGAAAGCGAACGCACCAGCTCGTCAATCGATTTCCGCAGGTCGAAAGCGACGTGATCGAGCGTCAGCTTGCGAGCTTCGATCTTCGAGAAATCAAGGATGTCATTCACAATAGCAAGCAGGGAATCGGCCGAGAACCTGACGATGTCGAGGTATTCTCTTTGCTCGGCATCCAGTTCGGTACCGAGCGCTATATCCGTCATCCCGAGAATCCCATTGATGGGGGTCCTGATCTCGTGGCTCATATTGGCCAGGAAGTCGCTTTTTGCGCGGCTCGCCGACTCGGCGGCATCCTTGGCCAGAATTAACTGTTCCTCGGTCCGTCGCCGGGTGGCTACTTCGTCATTCAATACCTGGTTAGTTTCAAGAAGTTCGCTTGTGCGCTCCTGTACGCGTTGCTCCAATTCGTCGCGCGAACGCCGTAGCTGAGTTTCGCTTTCCTGAAGTGCTGAAGTACGTTCATTAACTAACACCAGAAGCTTCAACTCGCGCATCTTCAGTTGGCTGACGCGGAGCCGGTACGCTCCGGCGCAGAAGCTCACGCCCACGACCACAACCATGATGTTGAAAAGGGTTGTCTGGTAGAAGTGTGGCTCCAGCGTGATTGAAACGGCCGCGTTGTTTGTGCTCCAAACGTCGCCTATTCCCGCCTTTACCCGGAATCGATATTCGCCATGTGGAATATTTGTGTAATATGCGACCCGGCGTGTGCCCGCTTGCGTCCAGTCTCTGTCGAAACCCTCCAGCATGTAGCGGAATTCAAGTTTCTCGGGAGTAATGAAAGTGGGGGCGGTGAACTGAAATTCCAACTGCCCCTTACCAGGAGGTGTCGTCAGCGGTTTATCAAATGCAGTTTCTTTGTTGTCTACCAAAACACGTTCAATTACCACATGCGGAGGAACATCGTGGTGGACCAGATGAGCCGGATCTACGACGGCGACACCCTTGGTGGTGGGGAGGAGAAGCCGCCCCTCCTTTGTGCGCCAACCAGCCGGCTGAAAGCCACCGTTGCACTCGCGGCTCCTCATGCCGTCGCTGGCGCCATAAGCAGTCGAGGTGATGCTGTGTATACGCCCTTCAGCAAATGCATTGAGCTGCTTTTTGCTGACATCGAATACGCCTCTATTGGAGGTCATCCATAGATGACCCAAGTGATCATCGAGAATGGCTAAAGGCCCATCGTCAAACAATCCGTCGGAGGTCGTGTACTTAGTGAACTTCCCATTGCGGAAACGATCGAGCCCGCCCCCGCTGGTTCCGAGCCAGAGAGTCCCGTCCTTCTCTCCATAAATAGCCCAAACGACGTCGCTCGAAAGACCATCGCGGCTTGTGTAGGAGCGGAACTTGCCATCCTTAAAGGCGTTCAGACCACCCCCGGCGGTACCCATCCAAAGAGTGCCTTGAGCGTCCTCGTAGAGGGACATTACGAAGTTGTTGGATAATCCGTTGAGAGTGGTGAAGGTTGTGAATTGGTTGCCGTCGTACCGGACCAGACCCCCGCGCGTGCCGACCCAGACGTTATCCTTATGATCCATATAAGTAGCGGCCACAAAGTCGTTTGGTAGGCCGTTTTTGGCGGTAAACGCGGTGATCTTACCGTTTCTCAGCCTGGCCAACCCGCGGCGAGTTCCAATCCAGATATCGTGATCGCGGCCCTCGCTCACGGAGAAGACGAAGTTTTCGGGAAGCCCTTGTTTCATCGTGTATTCGGTGGTCCTCCCGTTCTCCTGCCGGACCAAACCTTTATCCGAGCCGATCCACAGCGCTCCTTCCGAATCTTGGAAGGTTGAAAGAATCATGTTGCTGAGGAGGCCATCTTCTTTCGAAATCTGAGTGAAGGATCCCGCTGTGAAGCAGTTCAGTCCTCCGCCCGCAGTACCCACGAATAGGCTGCCCTCGCGGTCTTCCCAAATGGCCCAAACATCGTTACCAACCAAGCCGTCCTTTTCCGTAAAGGAACTAAACTTTCCGTTCGCAAAACGATTCAGCCCACCGCCCACAGTGCCGATCCAGAGCGTTCCGGCGCTGTCCTCATAAAGTCTGTGAACTGTGTTGTTTGTCAGCCCATCCCGGGTTGTGAAACGATTCACGCCCGTAGCTGTAATGCGGTAAAGGCCATCATTTGTCCCGGCCCAGATATCACCTCGCCGGCTCACGTGAACGCAGCGAATGTACTCTTTGTCCAGGCCTTCTCCGGCGTGGACCGCCACAAACTTACCGTCTTAAAGCTTTCCTAGCCCCGCATGCGTACCCACCCAAAGGG
>CAXUCT010000400.1:0-785 GCA_964249415.1 uncultured Bryobacteraceae bacterium
TGTGTTGTAGCCCAGTTTCGCGCCATTTACGATTATTTGACTGCTAGTCTCGATCACAGAAACACCACCTCGTCGGGATATGAAGTCATACCCAAAAGTTTTAACGTGCCGACATTCTCAGCAAACATGAATTGCTTGAACAGCGCCTCGGCTGCACTTGGCCGAGGCGTGGTGTCACCAGACAGGTATTCCTTCAGCCCAGCTAAGAACTAAATCTGAGCGACACCGCCGTCTACGAACAACTCGATGCCGTTTACGAAGGTGGAGTCGCGCGATGCAAGAAACAGCGCGGCCGTGGCAATCTCTTCAGGTCGGCCGATCTCGCCGCGCGGAACCAGAGAAGCGAAATGTGCTTTCGCATCGGGACCGAGTGGATCGAGAATGGCCGTGTCAATCGTGCCGGGGCTGATGACATTGACGCGAATCCTGCGCTCTTTCAAATCGACCACCCAGGTCCGCGCGAACGAGCGGACTGCCGCCTTGCTGGCTGCATAGACTCCGAACGCCGGGAAACCCTTTATCGTTGCGATCGAGCCGTTCAAAATGATGGAGCCGCCGTCTGAGAACATAGGCAGCGCCTTCTGCACCGTGAATAACGTGCCGCGGACGTTCAGGTCGAATGTTTCGTCGAAGTGTTCCTCGGTAACCTGCCCGAGCGGCTTCAGTTCGCCACGGCCGGCACTCGCGAAGAGGACATCGATCTTGCCCTTTTCCCGCCTTACTGTTTCGTAGAGGCGATCCAGATCGGTCAGGTTTCCAGCATCGCCTTGAACACCGGTGACGTT
>CAXUCT010000400.1:795-1936 GCA_964249415.1 uncultured Bryobacteraceae bacterium
CGGTAATGCAAACGTACGCGCCTTCCTCCACAAACAGCTTGGCTGTCGCGAATGCCATTCCAGAAGTCGCGGCTGTAATGACTGCTACTTTCCCGTCAAGCTTTCCCATACGTACTCCTTTCTTGTGATTTCACTGCGGTTAGACCTGATCAAGTAATCGTCCCCCATCCAGAAGGCGCGTACGACAGGCTTAGCGGAGCCACCGGTCGAAGTATCGATCCAGATCATCCGTGAACCCCTTACCGAGCCAGGCAATATATCCGTCAGGGCGGACAAGCATCAATACGGTATCCGGCAAATCATTTTCGTGAGCGAACCGGTGTTCGGCATCGACATACGTTTCGAACGTCAGAGTGGTTGGCCGTTTCGGACCGGTGCTCAGCAGCACCGGACGAAGAGACTGACCGTATTGTGCGTGTTCGCGGCATAGATACTCTGCGAGTTCGGGTGATTCCTTCGCCATCTCGTGGCACCAGCAGCAACGTCCAGGTGCTACCGTCATAAAGATCGAGAAGATTCGCCAGGGTGCAGTCCGGCAGCCGCTTCACCCAAAGAGCCGGGGCTCTCTCGCCCGACCTGAGTAGCTGATGTCCATCTCGGCAAACGTCTCCCGAGAGCAGTTGTCTTCTCGTGCAATCCCACTCCGGAGTCGGTCACATTCTGTCCGTTGAAGAGGGCTTTCGGGTACGGGCTATTTGGAGCGAGTGCCGCTACTTCGCCTGCGGGTCTGCCATAAAAGTGCAGACTTTGCGCCCGCATCTCCTCACTAAACGGCTCCCAAAGGGTCCGAAGACCGAGAGCCGCTAATATCTCCTGGGTGCGCTGCCACAGCACGGGAGCGCGCGTCGCCTCCGTCGGGCCGGCTTCCCTGTCCACAATCCTGAACCGAACGTTTTGGCGCTGAAGCGCAGCCGCTAGCGTCATACCGGCCGGCCCCGCTCCTGCAATCAGCACATCCATCTTCTCCGGTTGCATCATCACCTCCTCATTGGTTTACATATAATCGTTTTACGTGTAAAGTGACGCGGAGAAAGCCTGTGTGGACGCATGAAAGAAAGCAAAATTCGAGATCCCGAAACAAGCGGCCTTCGGCAACTCATCACTCACGAACACCTACACAAACCTCATAACGAAGAGGGCA
>CAXUCT010000400.1:1946-3946 GCA_964249415.1 uncultured Bryobacteraceae bacterium
GACTCACACTCAGTTCGCCATTTTGGCTCTGGCCGGCTGGCTGAATTTCAGGCAGGAGCAGGTAAGCCATCGTGATATCGCAAAGCTGAGCGGGGTGCAGGTCGCCCAGGTCTCTCTCATGGTCAAAGCGCTTCGTGCCAAGAAGCTGCTAATGCAGCGGATTGGGGTTGGCGATACCCGCGTGAGACTCGTGACGGTGACGCCGCTGGGCGTGGAGCTCCTTTCGAACGCATTTCCGATGATGACTGATTTGCAGAAGAAACTATGGCCCCAGGGCTCGGAGCTGCCTGACCTGCTAGGGGCCATCCACAAAACATTGGGACGTTGGGAGGCGAAACATGAATAGGGATCCTTGTGTCGACACTCTGAATACGCCCGTACTTTTCGTGATTCCTGTGCGCCCCTGCTCGCAGCTCCGGCACAGGGACGGCAGGACTTCCGTTGTGAATCCCGGAGTTTCCAATCGCGGGATTTACTTGAGAAGAGCCTGCCGTCATCCAAGCTTCACTTCGCGGCCTTCATCTTTTCCAGCGTCAACACATCGTCTGCGAAACCCCATCCTCCATCAGGAACTTCATCGATGAGGACCATCGTGTGCGGGCGAGCTGCATCGCCATAGATGGAGGCAAGAATGTCAGTCGTTTTCTGAACGATGTCCTTTTTCTGTTCCGGTGTGAGCGACCCTTGCGGCAGCTTGTAGTTGGCAAATGGCATGCTTTTCATCCTTTCTTTCGCTTCAGAAACGAACACATTGGAAGATGCGCTTCCGACGCGAACGATCAGCTCTGTTCTTGCTCTGTTTAGCCGGTTTCGTGCGAATGTATGAAGACTCGTTTGAAAGACACATCGATTCCGCTCTACTCTCCGCAGAGCCACGCAAATAGCGCTATCCAACCCGGGAGCAAGCTACTCACGAGCGCCACAGCTGCATGGCGGTCCGCACTCTTAGAGGTATGGCAACAGCCGAGCACTGTGGAAGAATTCACAACGGTCAGCACACCGGACCAGGTGATTGTTTTTACTTCAGCGGGGCATTACGAGATCGAATCCTACGCAAAGGGGAGCTGGCGCACGGCTCGCTATCAGCCTGGCAAAGGCGGTGCGACAGCCCCCTTCAACACCAGCCGGCTTCGCTGGAGCTCAGGTGTCACTTCGTCCATCACGACTCTTCATCTTTACCTTCCTCATGAGTTCTTACTCGAAGCTGGTGAAGAGTATCGGCGAGCGGGTTCGGCATTTGCTGCGACGCCCGTCGATTTCCTCAGTATCGACGACCCACAGATCTATCAGGTACTGCGCGGCCTCGCCCGCGGTGTGGAGATGAGCGCGCCGGACCTCTATTGCGACGCTGCATGCCGCATGCTCGCTGTCCATCTGCTCTTGATCGGCGGAGGACTTAAGGTTGAGGATCTCGCGAGAAACATCGGATCGGAACTTACTGACCGCCGGCTCCGCCGGGTTGTGGAATACATGCACCATCACGCAACGGACACGATCACTCTTGATCAACTCGCGAGCGAAGCTTGCATCAGCCGCTTTCACTTCACGAGGCTTTTCAAAGCCAAGCTGGGACTCACGCCTCACGAATATCTGGTCAGGCTCAGGCTGAGCAAGGCAGCTCATCTGCTGCGAACCACCGACCTCGACATCGTCACCGTGGCAAGCGAATGTGCCTATCCACACCCCGGTCGATTTGCGCAGGCTTTTCGCAAGCTGTTCAGCGAGAGTCCTTCCGCATACCGAAGAAGCGGTGGATTGACCGGCACCTGACCAAAGCAAGAAGCGGATCAAATACCGCAATTAGGGTGCCTTTGGGGGTAAGCCGCAGCGCTACCCTAAATTTGGTTTTTCTTTCCCCGAGAGTTCAGATATGCAAGGCGCAATCGAGATCAATCTGACGATCAACGGCCAAAGACAGCAGCTGCGAATCGAGCCACGACTGACACTGCTTGACTTGCTTCGCGAGCACCTGCACCTGACTGGGACGAAAAAGGGATGTG
>CAXUCT010000401.1:0-3937 GCA_964249415.1 uncultured Bryobacteraceae bacterium
GGGTTACTTCACTTTCAATCCAGGCACCTATACATTCAACTTGGCAACAGATGATGGCTCCATTCTTTACATCGACGGCCACCCGGTCATTAGCGACTGGAGCGATCATCCCGCCTACAGCATCATTCAGCCGGTAGTCATGTCTGGCGGCACACATCTAATTCAGCTTGACTACTATCAATCGGGCGGCGGTGCTTCCGCCAGCCTTAGTTGGACCAACCCTAACGTCGCAGTTAGTGTCGATCCCTCCTCAGTGGGCCTCGTAAGCGCTGGCCAGACGCTGCAACTGACAGCCGCAGTAACAGGAACGTCCAACCAAGGAGTGAACTGGACGATTTCGCCAGCCGGCATGGGCACCATTTCGCCATCGGGCTTATATACCGCGCCTGCCTCAGTGAACGGCCAGGAAACGGTCACCGCGCAAGCCACCAGCATGGCTGATTCCTCTAAGTCGGCCACCGCCAGCATCACTTTAAGTCCTGTGCCCGGCGCAGCATCGTGTCCGGCACCAGCAGTGAACGCGTTCACCGGCTGCTACTATGCTGATCAAACTTTCGGGACCGCTGGAGGTCTTGTCTTTACCCGCACCGATCCGCAGATCGCCTTCAACTGGACGGACGGCCCAGGTACTGGTCTCGGCCAAAACAACTTCTCCGTGCGGTGGCAGGGTTACTTTACCTTCACCACGGGGACGTACACGTTCACCATGGCAACCGACGACGGCTCCATTTTGTACGTCGATGGCCAGCCGGTTCTGAATGACTGGGGCGTACACGCCGCCTCTACGATAAATCAGCCGGTGGTTATGTCGGCCGGTCAGCATCTCATACAACTCGATTACTTTCAAGCCGCAGGCGGCGCATCCGCAAACCTGAGTTGGAGTAATCAGTAAATACGCGTAAGGGCCGGGTTCGCTCGGCCCTCTTCCTATTTACTGCCCTGAGGCCGATTCCGCGTTCACCAGATTTTTCTCCGGCTTGACTGCTGACTTTTCCATTTCCTGTCCCTCACCCGGCCAGCTTCCCTTCTTGTCGAAAGGCTCTAATTTCACCGGCTGTCCGGACCGCATCGATTTGAGCAGTGCCTCCACGATTCGAATATCCGCCAGCCCCTCGTATCCCGAAGGCTCTGGCTCGCGGTTCTCTAGGATGCAGCGCGAAAAGTATTCTGTCTCGCCACCAAACTGATCCACCTGCCCGAAGCTCGTCTGCTTCTCCTTGCCATCAATCGTCACCGTGAGTGTCTTCCTCTCGTGGTAGTCGAAGCCCGGTTTCAACTGAAGCGCGCCTTTCGTTCCCACTACTTGGTAAGAGTCCGCATCCGCCGCGCCAAAGCTGCAGGTAAACGCACCTAGCCGGTCTCCCGGAAAACGAAGAACCGCAGTCGTCATCTCATGTACCTCACGGAAGCGCGGATCGCCGCTGTTTGCGCCGACACCTGTCACCTCAACCGGTTCGGCGCGGAAAAGGTAGCGCGATGCATTAATCGGATACACACCCATATCCATCAACGGACCGCCACCGAGGGCCTTTTTCAGCCGGACGTTTCCCTCAGGCACCTGCTGCGCGAACACCGAACTGAAGATTCTCGGGTCGCCCAGTTCCCCGCCCTGCACTCGCTCTACGGCCTTCAAATTTGCCGGCTCGAAGTGCAGCCGATAGGCAATCATCAACTTCACACGGGCCTGCTCACACGCGCGAATCATCTCCCGGCACTCCGCTACCGAATCCGCCATTGGCTTCTCGCACAGCACATGAATGCCGGCATGGGCCGCCCGCACCGTGAAATCTTTGTGCAGGCTGTTGGGCAGCGTGATAAACACCGCGTCAACAGTTCCCCCGCGCAGCAGTCCGTCATAGCCGTTGTAATCGACTACCTGCGTGACACCGTACTTCTCGCCAAGCTCTCGCGCCTTCTCCGGATCATCGGTGACCAGCGCCACCAGCTCAGAATTCTTCGCGCCCTCGAAACCAGGCAAGATCACTTCCTGCGCAATCCAACCTAGACCAACGACCGCGTAACGAATCTTCTTCCTGTCACCTTGATCGCTGCCAAACAGTGCCATAGTTCAATCTCCTCACTTGAGTCGATGCTCTCACCACGCAGTTGTTTCCCAGAGTCCCTGTCGGCCCTGATCGTCGCGCTTCCCGCTGCCCTCAGCGCCTACGCGGGCGAGAGCGTCAGGTATGCCTTGGGCCTCGGCCGATCCTGCTGGGCACAGAACGCGTGCTACCGTCGTCTATAGGAATGCTTCCTTGCGGCCTTCAATTCCTTCTGCTGCTGCTCATTCCGGCGCTGCTCTCCAGCTCGCAATGCTACGTTAACTGCGCGAATCTGAGCGGCGTCCCAGCTTCCCTCCCGGCACACGCTGCCTGTCATCACCACACGCAAACTCCCGCTCCATCACAGCCGAACTGCCCTCATCATCAGGCCTCCGAGTTCGCCAATCCGGAACAGTCCGTCGACCTGGCTCATATTGTGGCTTCCTTTGACGTTTGTGCGCTCACAGTCATCTTCACGCTTTCAAGCAGTCCCGCTGTTTCCCACTTTCTTGCGCTTAGCGGGACCGAACCGCCTGGTATAGCACACCCTCTATCCCGCTCCATCCTACGCCTCTGATCCTTTCTCTTTGAGTTCAGTCCCGTTGTATTGACACGCGCCCCCAGTGCGCGCCGAAATGCATGATTCATCTTCAGGAGAAAGCACATGAGTAATCGTCGATTCTTTTTTCGAAATGTTCTTAGCGTGGGAGCCGGACTGTTGTCGGCCTCCAAACTACCCGGCGCGACCACCGCCGCACGGCCCGTCCCCGTTCAAACTCCCAACTTGCCCGACCTGCCTTTCACAACCGACAACGGCGTGAAGGTCTTCCATCTAACCGCTGAGCCGGTAAAGCAACAGATCGCGCCCGGCAAGACAGTCGATCTCTGGGGCTTCAACGGCAGCAGTCCCGGCCCTACCATTCAGGTCACGGAAGGAGACCGCGTCCGCCTGATCGTGGACAATCATCTGCCCGAACCCACCTCCATGCATTGGCACGGCTTCGAAATCCCCATCGCAATGGACGGCATGCCGGGTATCAGTCAGAAGCTTATCCCACCCGGCGGCCGCTTCGTTTACGAATTCACTCTTCATCAGCAGGGCACATACTTCTACCACTCGCATATGGCGATGCAAGAGATGATCGGCAGCCTCGGCGCCTTCATCATGCATCCCAAAAACGCCTACACGCCGACTGTAGACAAAGACTTCGTCGTCATGCTCCAGGAGTACGCCATCCTTCCCAGCAATACCGTTCCGAACACAATGAACATGGAGTTCAATTGGCTGGTGATTAACGGCAAAGCCGGCCCTGCTGTCACTCCGCTGATCGTGCGTCTCGGCGACCGCGTTCGCATTCGCATGATCAATCTCGGCATGGATCATCACCCCATGCACCTACATGGCCACACCTTTTCTGTCACCGGCACTGAAGGCGGACGCATTCCCGAAACCGCTTGGATACCCGGCAACACCGTGCTGGTCGGAGTCGCGCAAGCTCGCGATATTGAATTCGTTGCCAACAACCCCGGCGATTGGATGTTCCATTGCCACCTGCCGCATCACATGATGAATCAGATGTCTTCGAACGTCGGCCCCATGTCTCGAAACGGTAAAGGAATGCCTGCCGGTGTCGACATGAATGGCGGTATGGGCATGCTCAACGGCACCCCAGGAGCGCCTACCGGCGACGACTACGGCACCAGCCTCGGCCGCGGCTTAGGCGTGGGGTCGACGGACGATCAGCCGGTTTCGAACGGGCCGCTTTCAAACAAACAGACCATGCCGGACATGCCCGGAATGGACATGCAGCACGATTCTATGTCGCCCGACGTGGCTCCAGATGCCAACCACGTTCCCGGCTTTCCCCAGGACGCCTTCATGGAGAGTCCCACCA
>CAXUCT010000402.1:0-811 GCA_964249415.1 uncultured Bryobacteraceae bacterium
GGCCAAAAGCATCGTAAAGCGTATCGTCAATCTGTTGCATGCCGATTCCTAAGCGCGACGCCGTATCGCGATCAATGACCAGGACTGTTTCCAATCCGCCATTCTGCTCATTGGTTGCCACATCGCGGAGAGTCGGAAGTGTCTTCAGCTTTTCGACCAGGCGTCCGGTCCAAGTGGTTAGTTCATCCGCATCGGCGTCTTCCAATGTGTATTGATACTGCGTAGGGCTGACCCTATCCTCCACGGTGAGATCCTGGACGGGCTGCATAAAAAGGGTGATGCCGGGAACAGCAGCCAGCTTTGGCTGAAGGCGGCGAATAATGTCACCTGCGTTGGCGGTACGATCTTCCAATGGCTTTAGATTTATCTGAATACGGCCGCTATTCATAGTAGTGTTGATGCCGTCAATGCCAATAAAAGAAGAGAGGCTCTCCACCGCTGGATCCTGAAGAACCGCCTTTGAAAGTTGTTGCTGACGCTGTGACATGGCGGCGAAGGAAACAGTTTGTGGAGCTTCCGACACCCCAAGAATGACACCGGTGTCCTGGACCGGGAAGAATCCTTTCGGCACGAAAAAGAACAGCAGGCCAGTAGCCGCAATGGTGGCGCCCATCACCGTTAACATCATTCTCTGTCGCCGCAGCACCCACTGTAAGGTCACCGCGTAACGCGCAATCACCCGATCGAATAGGTCCTCCGATTTGCGATAAAACCAACCCTGCTCGCTTTCCGGTTTGTGCCGGAGAAGCTTCGCGCACATCATGGGCGTAAGCGTGAGTGAAACAAAAGCCGAGACAAGGATAGTGACCGC
>CAXUCT010000402.1:821-2641 GCA_964249415.1 uncultured Bryobacteraceae bacterium
AACTCGCGAAACAGCCGGCCGACAATGTCTCCCATAAAGAGAAGCGGTATCAACACTGCAATCAACGAGACAGTAAGCGAGACGATTGTGAAGCCAATCTGTTCGGAGCCACGTAAAGCAGCTTCCAGTGGCTCCTCGCCTTCCTCCAGATAGCGTGAGATATTCTCGATCACTACGATGGCATCGTCAACAACAAACCCGGTAGAGATCGTTAACGCCATCAGCGTTAGGTTGTTCAGGCTGTAACCCAGAAGATACATGACCCCGAAGGTGCCCACGATTGAAAGCGGAACAGCTACGCTCGGAATAACGGTGGCTGCAAGATTGCGCAGGAACAGGAAGATAACCATCACGACAAGCGCAACCGTGAGAACAAGCTCAAACTGAACGTCTTGCACCGACGCTCGAATAGTAGTTGTGCGGTCAGTCAAGACAGTGATGTCGATTGCAGACGGTATGCTGACGCGCAACTGCGGAAGGAGAGCCTTGATCCGGTCTACAACCGAAATGATATTTGCGCCGGGCTGACGCTGAATGTTGATGATGACGGCCGGAGTAGTATTCATCCAGGCAGCCTGGTGAGTGTTCTCCGCACCGTCGATTATTGTGGCTACATCCTGAAGCCGCACGGGAGCGCCATTCTTGTATGCCACAATTACCGTCCTGTATCCGGAGCTGCTCAGTATCTGATCCTTCGCGCCAATCCTGAAAGCTTGGAGAACTCCATCGAAATTACCTTTGGCCTGGTTGATATTAGTCTGACTGAGCGCTGTCCGTAAATCTTCCAGGCTCAGTCCGTAAGCTGCGAGGGCGGTCGGGTTAACGCGAATCCGCACAGCCGGCTTTTGGCCGCCGCTGATGGTCACAAGCCCAACGCCGGGCAATTGAGAAATTTTCTGGGACAGCGTGGTGTCGGCCAGATCTTCGACACGCGTTAGCGGAATCGTCTTCGAGGTAAGAGCGAGCGTGACGATGGGCGTATCAGCTGGATTGACTTTGCTATAGATGGGCGGATTCGGAAGATCGGTGGGCAGATAAGTGCCGGCAGCATTGATGGACGCTTGAACCTGCTGCTCGGCGATATCGATATTCAAGTCCAGATCAAACTGAAGCGTGATAATCGAACTTCCGAACGAACTGGTCGAGGTCATCTGCTTCAGACCGGGAACCTGGCCGAAAGTTCGCTCCAGCGGCGCGGTCACCGATGATGCCATCACCTCCGGGCTGGCGCCCGGATAAAAGGTGAGGCACTGGATAGTCGGGTATTCGACTTCCGGAAGAGCGGAAACGGGAAGCTGCTTATACGCAATTCCTCCCGCGATGAGAATACCCGCCATAAGGAGCGAAGTCGCGACAGGCCGCAGAATAAACGGCCGGGAGGGGCTCATTCAGTGGTGCTCCGACTCGCACGATCCTTATTTCCGGAGTTACGTACGGACACTTTCATTCCTTCGTTCAGCTTTTCAGCGCCATCAACCACAACACGATCTCCGGGCTGCAGCCCGTCATCAATCGCTACGTCGTTGCCCTGAGATAATCCGAGCTTTACCTGGCGTACCGCTACCGTTTGGTCGTTCCCAATCAAATAAACGAATGTGCCGGTAGGCCCGCGCTGAATGGCCACACTCGGAACAATGATTACGCCCTTACGCGTATCGAGCGACAGCCGCACATTCACAAACTGATTCGGGAATAGAGCGTCGTTCTTATTCGGAAACACTGCCTTCAGGCGCGACGTTCCGGTAGTCTGATCGATTTCATTGTCGACAGTCAGCAGCGTACCGTCTTCCAGCTTCTTCGTTCCATCGCGATCGTAAGCT
>CAXUCT010000402.1:2651-3866 GCA_964249415.1 uncultured Bryobacteraceae bacterium
CTTCAGCGGAAAGCTTCGCGCCTTGGCGAAGACGCTGTAAAACCGGCGGCAATTGATCTTCAGGAATGGTAAACAGGACTGCAATTGGTTCCAGCTGGGTAATGACTGCCAAACCATTTGCATCCGCTGCATGGACCATGTTCCCGGCATCCACCAATCGGAGACCAATACGGCCGCTAATAGGCGCCGTGATCCGGGTATACGTCAGGTTGAGCTTCGCGTTATCGATAGAAGCCTGCGCGGCCGCAATGCCGGCCTGGTTCGAAGAGATCGCCGCTTGATCGGCTGAGATTGACCCGCGCACTTGGTCCGCGGTCGCGAGCTGCGTGTCTAGCTGCTGTTTGGCGATAATCTGGTCCTTGAACAGCTCCTGATCTCGCTGGTAGTTTGCCTGGGCATCTCTAAGCGAGGCTTGGTCACGATCCAAATTTCCTCCTGCCTGAGCCACGCTAGCTGTTGCCTGCGCTAGTTGACCCTTGGCCTGATCAAGAGCTACCTGGTATGGACGAGGGTCAATCTGTGCCAAAAGATCACCTTGGTGTACAAACTGCCCTTCTTTGAAGGCCACGTTAACTAACTGACCATCAACCCGGGTTTTTACAGTTACAGTGTTGAACGCGGTCACAGTGCCCAAACCTTGCAAGTAAACCGGCATGTCCCCCCGGTGAGCAGCAGCGACGGCGACTGTCATGCTGTGCGCTCGCAGGCTACCTTTTTTGGCAGCAACAGTTTTCTGCTTGGTTTCTTCGAGTTTATAGAGCTCGTAGCAGCCAAAAGCAATCAGTCCAAAAATGACAAGCCAAACCCACAAATGGCGCCTGGAAGACGGACCGTCAGGTTTATCCAAATCCGGGTATAATGGGCCAATTCCCTCAGTGCGACCGTGCATTTTTTCCGTCTGAGTTGAATGCGGTTCTAGCGTGCCGGGCGGATTCATCCCGTTCTCCCCTCGAAAATGATTCACTAACTAGGTAGCGGCCGGAAGCCTACTTACCTGATTGACAGCCTGAAAGGCTAAATGGATAGACGCAACGCGACTGCAATGCATCTCATTGTCGCTGAGACGATCATTCATTGTCTGATGTTACTCACTCGGAAGAGTCTTTGCAGCCCAAAAAAACGGAAAAAACAGGTAAGCCGCCCGAAAACTCGACCTGAAACATTAGTTCCCGGTTGGGACGATATCTTTGTTTTCCACCATTAGAATGACGGTTC
>CAXUCT010000403.1:0-3864 GCA_964249415.1 uncultured Bryobacteraceae bacterium
TCCTCGCGCAGCGTAACCGACTCCTCTACCGGGGTCTCCACCATCCTGCTGAAAACACGTACGCCGCCACGCTCTACTTGACGCTTCCCGACGACGAGTTCTTCCTCCACAATGGGGATCACAGTGTCGCCCTTGGCCGATGCTGCTACGGGAGCTACCGGAGTTTTCGCCGTTTTATCGTTCAGCACCTTTTCATCAACCTGGGCCGCCTGGCGTTTTCTAAAGATGGCTTCCGCTTCATCAGTAAACTTTTGCGCAGCCGATACAACGATGACGGAGCCGCCGTTGCTCAGGCCCTGGGAAAGCAACTGCATATCTCGCTCCGGAACTTTAAGTTGTTGGAGCCTTGAAACGGACTGCGCCCCCGAAGTGGAGGATGCACCGCCGCCGATCACCGTGACGGCGCTTGAGGGTATACCCGACGTCTGTAGGTCGCTAAGGGCTTCCTGCGCTTGCTCCTGCGTGTGAAACAGACAGACAATTGTTGTTAAGCTTTCTGTGGTTGGCATAATTCCTTCTAGATTCAAAAGTTGGTGTGACGGGCAGTATGGAGTGAGCCCGAATTTTACGCACGCAGAATCAGTGCGCAATTATCGCTTGGAGAATAACCGATTGACGGCACGGCTCAATTTAAACGGGCCGCACTGTTGATGTACCGCCGCCCAACCGGATAGAGGTCTGTCTGCCTCCAGGTGTTACGGGGTTACGTCAGTTTAACTTTGATTTAGTTTGTTTTACGAGACTGATAGGACTCGCAAAACGAGACTGAAACGTTCTTTGTAAGTCCTGGCACGTCCGTATGCCAGTGTAGTCTTGAGATAATAAAGGCTGGCCGGTTCTTGAAACCTGCCCCTTAGAGGCTACGTCGTGGTGGTTGTATGAGCGGGCCCAGCGCGACTCTTCCATTCCCGGCCGTTGCCGGTGAGGCAAACCGGCCGAAGACGAAATTGGACCATCGAACGACTGAGGAAGCGGCGCTCGTCCGGCGAGTCCAGGCTCAGGATGAGCTGGCCTTCCGCGAGATCGTCGACCGTTACCAAGCCAAGGTGTTCTCCATCATCTACGGTATCCTTCGCAATCGCAATGACGCGGAAGACATCGCGCAGCAGGTTTTCGCGAAAATCTACTTTTCCATCAAAAGCTTTGACTTCCGCAGTTCACTCTTAACCTGGATTTATAAGATTACTGTCAACGAGTGCTACGACTACCTTCGTAAGAAGCGCGTACGGAAGTTGGTCTACGAGAGCGACTTTTCGGCCGATGATTCGCTGCGCATGGAGAACTCCGAACCCGCCACTGACCATACGCCCGCCGTGGACCGCACCTTAGCGCAGCACGACCTCATTCTTAAACTGCTTTCAAAGATCTCCCAAGAAGATCGGTCGCTGATCCTGCTAAAGGAAGTAGAAGGGCATTCTGTCGAGGAACTGTCTGAGATGACCGGGATGAACGAGAACACCATTAAAGTGAAGCTGTTTCGCGCGCGCCAGAAGCTTGTAAAAGCAGCACAGCGATTGGACAAAGCGCCCTTGGGGCTATCCGTCGGGTGAACTGGATCGCAACTGGGTGTATCGCCGATAGTAGTTTTGGGGTAAATTGAAAGAAAGCGGACCTCAAGATCCGCGCTGCTTGGTAGGGAATCTTTTTGAGGGAAACATGCACGGGTCCACGCAGGATCATTTGGAAGAGTTGCTTGCGGATCGCGGAGCGGTAGGAAACGCTAGGGAAGCGCGGCAGCATTTATCTTCATGTCCGGAGTGTTCGCTAGAGCTCCAGTCGATGAAGACGCAATCCCACCTTGTGCGTTCACTGCGTCCGGCGGAGGAAATCGAGCCTTTAGCTGGCTTCTATGGCCGCGTGCTGCAACGCATCGAGCAACGGGCGTTACGGTCCATCTGGGCAGTCTTCATTTACTCTCCATTTGGAAAGCGCTTGGTCTACGCTTCGCTCACGATTGCTGTGGCATTGGGCACCTACGTTGTAACGGAGGAGAGTCGCGACGGTCATTTAGGCGCGCAGACTATGGTGGCCGCGGATTTTCACGACGATGCCCTGGTAGAAGGCGATCAGGCGCAGCAAAGAGATGCGGTGTTAGCTAACTTCGCCTCTCACAAGGGGTGGCCGCAAGCCGGGCTGCCACAGTAAGGAACTGCCGCAATAACGACTCCCACACCAATCGCGCGATCTATGCTTCGGCAAGAAGAAGATGGATGGGCAAACCCCAAGGTTCTGGTTATCTTTGCTGTTATATTCTTGTGCGGCACGGCATTTGGCTCCGCTGTAACCCGTACTTACCTCCACTCCAGGTGGTTTGCTCCCCAGCACTACCACGGGATGGAAGCGGCCCAGCATATTGGCTTGAACGGCTTGCAGAAAGCCTTGAATCTCACTCCCGCACAACGGAAAATCGTCCTGAAAGAACTGGACGACTACGCTAAGTACTACCAGAACATTGAAGACGAGCGCGACGACGTCGCGGCTCACGGGCGGCAGCACATCATGAGCGTTTTGACGTCGGACCAGAAAAGGAAGTTTAACGCGATCTACGGACAACTCCCGTAGGGCAGTAGCCATCTCGCTTATTCGGCTGATTTTGTGGCCGTAGCCGGACGCTTTGCCTGACACTTCTTTTCGAGTGCCGTCCAAAGCCGGCTTTGGATCTCCTTAGGGATGGCGTGCGGCTCCATGCCCTTGAATACCTTTAGGGTTTTCTCTGTGGTATCGCAGACCACCCAGCAGTTAGGACATTCCTTGACGTGCCGCTCTAATTCTGCCCGCACGTCCGGGGCAAGCGTCTCATCCAAATAGTCGCTTAACTCCTGCAAAAAGTGTTTACAGGTAACCAAAGGCGTCCTCCCCCTTTCGCTTAAACTGGCGTGTCAGCTTTTCGCGAAGCTGTAACCGCGCGCGGAGTAGTCGGCTTTTAACGGCTGAAATGGACAATTTTAAAGCCTCTGCTGTTTCTTCGATTGACAGTTCTTCGATGTCCCTCAGCATAAAAACGGTGCGATAAGCGGGCTTCAAACTTTGTATCGCCTCATCCAAAAGATCAGCCAGTTCTTCCCGCGAGTAGGTCTGCTCCGGATTCTCATCCCAGACGGCAATTTCGCGGACCATCTCATCCTCGCCGGTGTCGATGGGCTCATCCAGCGGCACGGTTCGGTCGGAGCGCCGCTTCCGGAGCTTCATCAAAGCTTCATTCACGGCAATCCGAACCAGCCAAGTATAAAACTTCGAGTTGCCCTGAAAGTTGTCCAGATGAGTATAGGCTTTGAGGAAGGTTTCCTGCAGCACGTCTTCGGCGTCATCATCGTTCTGCGTGATCTGCTTGGCCATGCGGAACACGCGCCGCTCGTAATGCGAAACCAACTCCGAAAACGCCGACGTATCCCCAGCTTTGGCGCGTGCGACTAACGGGGCTTCGTCAAAAGCAGGAGCTATGGCGGAGGTACTCACGAAAGGAAGGTGCTTTCAGTCTAGCAACTCAAAACGTCTACGCACGTCCCACAGCAAGCCCGGCCAGAGCGGAGGCCGGCGGATGGCTAATGGCCGGGAAAAGCCGGTTGCGCGAGGACAGGCAGCCCTTTGCTTATGGTCTGATACGCTCGATTTACCCCTGAAAACATGAGCAGTTTAACGGTGACTCTGCCTGACGGCAGCCAACAGTCGGTTCCCGAAGGAACGCGTCCTCTGGACGTAGCAAAAGGCATCAGCCCCCGTTTGGCTAACGACGCGCTTGTCGCGCGCGTCAATGGCGAGCTTTACGATCTGACGCGTCCGCTTGAAAAGGATGGCGCGCTCGAGATTTTGACGGCAAAAAACCCCGAATCTCTTCACGTCTACCGCCATTCGACGGCCCACCTG
>CAXUCT010000404.1:0-3562 GCA_964249415.1 uncultured Bryobacteraceae bacterium
GGTCGCAATCGTCCACAAACCCCGACAAAAAGAGTTGCCCCGAAGCCAAACCACCGGCGAACTGCAAGCTTGGCTCCCGCCGGAATAAGGTCGACGCATACCAGTCCACAATCGACCCGATATAATTTTCGTAAAATACCCGCTGCAAACGCTCGCCATAGACGTCCAGCGCCTCTTTCTGCCGCCGCAGCAGGTAGTCGGCCGCCCGTTGCTTGAATTCGTGACCGCCCGCGTAAAGGTCGCGGTACATGCGCCACATGTGCTTTTGCCGCTTGAAGTCCGGATGCTCTCTGTCGATCTCAATCATGGATATTCACAGCCGTATCTACGAAAGAATGTGTCGCCTTCAGGCGCGCTCATCCATCCGTCGCTAAACTCAAAAAAGCCGCTTGTCCCTTTCGCCGGCGCCTGCCCGCACGCCAAACAGTTCCCAAATCGCGTATCCCAATGCGTCGGAGGCATGCGTTCGTCGTGGGTCTCTCGCCTTATCTACAATTCCCGATTCCGGCTTGAACAAGACCTCCTCGAAGTCCTTAATCAGTTCCTTGCACCGTGAATCAATCTCCAGCCGCACCTCGCCCAGCGCATTCGTTAGTAGCGCGTTTACCTTATGCACTCGGTTGAGAACTGCCGGATTCGCCTTGGGCACGCGTATGCTTACGTTCCGGAAGCCGGCGCTGTACAAGGAGCTCTGCAGCATAGAGTAGTCACTCAAACCCGTCGTATGCATCGTTCGTCCGCTTGCGTCGCCGAAAATCTCTAGCCCGCTGGCATGGCCCCTATAGCGGTTCTCAAACTCCTGGCACGCTTCTTCCGTCGTCGCTCGCTCCAGCACCACTTCATCAATCACGACCACTCTTCCCTGCGCCCACTGCAGAACTACCGAGCTCATCGGAGCCACGTTAAAGTCCAGCGCCCAAAGCAACTTCTTATGCGGATCGTAAGCCTGGCGCACTAAGTGAATCGAAGCTTTAAAGCAGTGATACACGCGGTCCGCGCGGCTGTTAAGATAGTCCCCTAATACTTCCTGTTGATAAAACTTCGGATCGTAACTGCTCTCCAGCCGCTCGTAATAGTCCGGCGTCTTTTCTAAAACAAAGTGATTCTCGAACGGTCGTGCCCGCACGCATTCATGGCCCGCCACTGGCTTCTGAATGAACCGCTTGTATAACCAATCATGCCCCTGCGGAGTCCAAACGCCGAAGCCGCACAACTTCATTGCCGCCGGGTCTCGCAGGCGCGCCTCTAGGCGCAGCCAGGCTTCCTCTCGCGCATAGGAAAGCTCGTCAATCCCGAACCACGCCAGGTTCGTCCCCCGCAACCGCTCCGGCTCGTCAAGCGACCGCAGCAACATCGTGCTGCTCGCGCCCATTAGCGTCAACTCCCCATCCGCTTTCCGGAACTCATAATGAATCTCGTGCTCGTCCAGTGTTCGAAACAGCCCGCTCAGCGTGGCATCACGCAGCATTGACAGAGTCGGTGCTGCCAAAACACCTTGCCGCCCGGGATTCAAGTAACATTGCCGTAAACTTTCCAGACCCAGTGCGGCGCTCTTGCCCGAACCAACCGGCCCCGAAAAGCCTTTGAACCGCGCGTCCACTCCATGAAACTTCGCTTGGGACGGAAGATAACTGTGCGTGCGGCAAATCCCGTCGCAGGGACGTTCGCCAGCCCTCTTCTTCGCTCTCTCACTCTTCCTCATCCCGCACTGAAGCTACAATACGGAACGTTATCCGAACCCGGCCGAAGCGCTCCAGTCAATTACAGGCAAAGGAGTTAGCTTTTTTTTAAAAACTGTGATCCCCATGGGAGGCGCTCAGTAGCTACCCAACTAATCTCAAGCCTTCAACGTGAAGGCGTTACGTAATCACAAGTCGCTCGCGACATTCAATCGGTGGTAATTACTTACTCTCGACTTATCAGTCATCAACGCTCATTAAAAAGCGCGAGCTATCCCATTTGATCCAGCAACTCGCCTCGCTTTGTTATGCTGACTTCGCAATGAACATTTCTCTGGCGAGCAACGCAGCAGTGGTAACGGGCGCAGGCCGAGGCATCGGCCTTGCCATCGCGAAGAAACTCGCCGAAGCCGGCGCTTCTGTGTTGCTCGTCGATATCGACCAATCCGCTTTGAAGGAAGCGGAAGCGGCAATAGCACCCTCGCCGAATATCTCCACTATGACCGGAGACCTTGCCGACCCGGAGTTCCCGGGTGCCCTTATCCGCAAGATGCTAAAGGACTTCGGTTCAGTAGACATCATTGTGAACAACGCCGGCTACACCTGGGATAGCGTAATTCAGAAGACTACCGATGAGCAGTTTCAGGCCATGCTCGACATCCACGTTGTAGCGCCATTCCGGGTTTTGCGCGCCGCTTCCCTTTGGATCCGCGAGACTGCAAAGAAGGAAACTGAGTCCGGAATGCGCGTCATCCGCAAGGTCGTAAACATTACCTCGATTTCTGGGCTCGACGGGAATCCGGGTCAGATCGGTTATTCCTCTGGCAAGGCGGCCGTGGTCGGAATGACGAAGACCCTCGCGAAAGAGTGGGGGCGCTACAACGTCACCGTGAACGCTGTCGGTTTTGGGCTCATCGACACACGGCTCATCTCACCAATGCAGGGAACGCAAGCCGGGATTTCGATTGGAGACCGGCAAGTTCGCGTGGGCATGCAGGAGACCGTCCGTGAGCAAGCCATCAAAACCATCCCACTCGGCCGGCTAGGCACCCCGGAAGATGCCGCCAACGCGGTCTTCTTCTTCTGCTCGCCCTTGTCCGACTATGTGACCGGTGAGGTATTAGTCTGCGGTGGCGGTGTGCACTTTTGATCGACGTGCGCTCAATACTTGCAGAGCCACCGGCGCCAGCGATGCCGCAATGATCAGCAGCACAACCTTTTCAAAATTGTGCCGAATCACCGGAATGTTGCCCAGTGTGTAGCCCAGCGTGATCATCAATGTCACCCAGCCAATCGCTCCCACGATGTTGAATGTCAAGAAGCGGGCATAGTGCATTTTGCCAACACCGGCGATGAAGGCAGCGAAGGTGCGGACGATGGGAACGAATTTTGCGTAGATGATCGTCTTCCCGCCGTGCTTCTCGTAAAAGGCGCGAGTCCGATCCAAGTACTCGCGCCGGAAGATCTTTGAGTTCTGATTCCGGAACAGCCCATAGCCCAACGTATTTCCCAACAGGAACCCAATCCCGTCCCCGGCAATAGAGGCAATGACGAGCATCGCGATGATCGCGCCAATTTGAAGCTTCCCCGCGCCGCAAACGATGCCCACCGTGAAGAGCAGCGAATCCCCCGGCAGAAAGAAGCCGACCAGCAAACCGCTTTCGGCAAAGACGATCAAAAACAGGACTGCATAACCCGCCCACCCGGTCAGCACCGTAGACAACAACTGGATGAGCTGATCCGGGTCCGTGAGACTTCGAAGGAAGTGAAAAAATTGATCGGCCAAAGTGATTCCTAGCTTTGTTGATATGAGCCGACCACGCGTTCAAGCGCGCCCTGATTAATTTTGATTTTGCCCCGCCGCTTCAGTTCCGAGACAACGC
>CAXUCT010000404.1:3572-3851 GCA_964249415.1 uncultured Bryobacteraceae bacterium
GCTCGCCCGAAACAACGGCTGCTGCACTTGTTGCCTTTGCTGAGTAAGGGTTTGCATCAAGGCATCTTTATTTTGCGCAAATTGGCTCATATCCGCTGGAATCTTCTCAGTAACTTTGCAGACGAATTCGCTATTCTGTGCCGCTATCGGTCCGGCAATGTCGCCGACGTTATCCTTGAACACCGCCGAGAGTAGGCTGGCGGCTCCGATACCCTCCGCCGCTCCATCACTGCTGAACGGCGGGGCAGTCTTAACTTGCCCGCCGTACTCTTTGGCGAG
>CAXUCT010000405.1:0-3847 GCA_964249415.1 uncultured Bryobacteraceae bacterium
GGGATGGGCGGGTGATCGCGCGCTTTCCAGGCTCGCAATTGGAAGGGACTATATTCCGTCACCCGTTCATCGACCGCGATTCGCTGGGGATTCTGGGCGAACACGTCACGCTCGAGCAAGGAACGGGAGCGGTCCACACGGCGCCGGGACACGGCCAGGAAGATTTCGTAGTGAGCCAGCGTTACGGCATTCCGGTGTATTGTCCCGTGGACGCGGCGGGCCGGATGTTTCGGGCGGAAGGCGCTGCGGGCACGCTTCCTGACGAGTTGATCGGCAAGACGGTTTGGGAGAGCAATCCCATCGTCATCCAGCTTCTTGAACAACACGGCGCGCTGGCCTTACAGCAGAAGCTGGACCATAGCTATCCGCACTGCTGGCGCTGCCACAGCCCTGTGATCTTTCGAGCCACCGAGCAGTGGTTCATCGGAATGGATCGCAAGGAGTTGGAAGGGGACGATCTGCGGACGCGCGCTCTCCAAGCGATCCAAACCGTAAAATGGCACCCGGCTTGGGGTGAACAGCGCATTTCGAACATGGTGGCAGGGCGGCCGGACTGGTGCATCTCGCGGCAGCGCGTTTGGGGCGTGCCGATTACGGTGTTCTATTGCGACACCTGCACAGAGCCGTTTACCGACAAGCGCGTGTTGGACAGAGTGGTAGAACAGTTCCGGCAACACACCTCCGATGTTTGGTATTCCAAAACCGCCGCTGAGCTGATGGGTCCGGAATGTGAGTGCACAAAATGCGGAGGCACGTCGTTTCGCAAAGAGATGGACATTCTGGATGTGTGGTTTGATTCAGGAGCCAGCAACTTGGCCGTTTTGAGGCCGGAGAATGATTTGCCTTGGCCAGCGGATCTATACCTGGAGGGCGGTGACCAGTATCGCGGCTGGTTCCAGAGTTCGTTGCTGCTTGGTGTGGGGCTAAAGAATGCAGCGCCTTTCAGAGAGTGTGCCACACACGGTTGGACGCTGGATGCAGAAGGGCGGGCGATGTCGAAGTCGCTGGGCAGCCTAGGACCGGAAGAGATTGTTTCGAAGAGAGGCGCTGATATCCTTCGTCTCTGGGTGGCGTCCGTAGATTTTACCGAAGATGTTCGGCTGTCGGACACGATCCTGGAACGGCTTTCCGAAGCGTACCGGAAGATTCGAAATACGTTCAAGTGGTTTTTCGGCAACTTGGGAGATTTCGATCCGGCGCGCGATTCGGTTTCCGGCAGTGAATTGGACGGTATTGACGTTTGGATTCTTCTGCGGGCCGAACAGCTTGTCGCGCGCTGCCGCGCTTGGTACGCGGAGTACGCCTTTCAAAAGGTGTACCGGGCGGTGTACGACTTCACTACGACGGATTTGAGCGCGATCTATTTCGATGTTCTTAAGGATCGCCTCTATACGTCGGGGCCTGCTTCGGAGGCCCGGCGCAGCGGCCAGACGGCACTCTACCGGTTGAATATGGCATTAGTCCGTCTGTTAGCGCCGATTCTCTCGTTTACTTGCGAGGAGATATGGCAGCACAGGAACTTCGGAACGGGGCGCTCGGAGAGCGTGCACTTGGACGAGTTCCCTTTGCCCGAGGAACTGAGTGAAGGGATCACTGGGCGGCAACGCGAGTTAGCCGCGGAGCGTGAAGTACTTTTAGAGGTTCGCGATCAAGTGTTGAAGGCTCTCGATTCCGCGCGCGAGGACAAAGTGATTGGCTCGTCATTGGAGGCGGCGGTCTCGCTTCGAGCCGGCCCGGCGCTTTATCCCTTGCTGCGCCAGTTTGAGGGGGAACTTCCAACCTGGTTTATCGTTTCTCGAGTGAATTTAGAAGAGCCAGCTGCGGACGGGTTCGAAATCAGCGTAAAACGCGCGGTCGGGGACAAGTGCGAGCGGTGCTGGAAATACAAGACTGATGTGGGAAACGACCCGCAGTTCCCGACCGCTTGCGCGGAGTGCGCGGCAGTGATACCTGAGTTCCTTTGAAAACTTCGCCGGATAAGCGAGTCGACGCCCAGGCGCGCTGGTTGCCCATCGGCGTTGCCTTACTGGTTGTGATCTCCGATCGTCTGACCAAGGCATGGATTGAGCGGTCCATGACCGTCTTGGATGCTGCGCCAGTTATTCCTGGATGGCTGCGAATTGTGCATACCGAGAACGCAGGCGCGGCGTTTGGGGTGCTGGCCGAAGGGAATGGAATCTTGCGCGCAGCCGTGCTGATCGGCGTGTCGGTAATGGTGCTGATGTTTGTCGGTTGGGCGCTATGGAGCCGAAAGAGCTCATTTACAGCAACGGCGACGCGTTTGGGACTGTCTCTTATATTGGGGGGCGCGATAGGGAACTTATTTGATCGGGTGTTTCGGGGTACGGTGACGGACTTTATCGAGGTCTACCACGGATTGTGGTCCTTTCCGGCGTTCAACGTGGCGGATAGCGCGATCACGGTAGGCGCCGTTCTTCTTCTGCTTGATCTGATACGCCAAAGTTTCCGAGAGAGAGCGGATTTCGCGCGCAGGTGAGCTTCCTATGTTTCCGAAGTTGATCAGTATCGGTTCCTTCTACATTCCGACATACGGGGTGTTGGTGGCGCTCGGGTTCTTGGCCGGACTGGGAGTAGCGCTGCGGCTGGCGCGGCGTGCAGGCTTGCCTGCGGAACAGATTACCAATCTGGCGGTCTATTGCGCAATGGCGGGAATCGTGGGTGCAAAGTTCTGCATGTTTCTTTTCGATCTGGGCGATTACATCCAGAACCCCGGCCAGATCTTCACGCTCGAAACGCTACAGGCGGCAGGTGTTTTTCACGGCGGATTCATTGCCGCTCTGGCGGTAGCAGTGCTTTACATGCGCAAGCAGAAGCTGCCTGCGCTTTCGACGATGGACGCGCTTGCCCCGGGCGTCGCGATTGGGCAGGCAATCGGACGGCTGGGATGCTTTGCCGCGGGCTGCTGTTGGGGGAGAGAATGCGACCTACCGTGGGGCGTGCGTTTTCGATCAGATTTTGCGTCTCCTGTGCCGCTCGATAAGACCTTGCATCCGGTGCAGCTTTACGAATCGGCAGCCGACCTGATCCTCTTTGCAATCCTGTACCGCCAGTTCGGACGCGCGCATCGGCCCGGCCAAGTGATCGGGCTATATCTGATGCTTTATTCCACCGCGCGATTTATTATCGAGTTCTTCCGAGAACATGAGCAGTCTTTAGTGGGACCGTTTTCGCTGACGCAGTGGATTGCGTTAGCTCTACTCGCATTGGGCGTGGGAATCCTGCTACGGGGACGGGCGGCGCCGACGGTTGAACAGCGGCAGCCTGAACATCTGCGGGCTTAATGATTCCGCTCCATAATGCGGAACCCGTTCTCGAAAGCGACTTGATGGTAGTGAGTCTCAAGGTATGGCTCGATAATTAATCCGGCCGGGGGCGGGTGATGGTAGGCGGGGAAAAGAGACGCGAGGTTTCGGCCGGCAAAGACGGCGTCCCATAGAACGTAACGAACCCTCTTGATTTCGAGGTCGTGGACTGCTTCCCGGAACAGTGCATCGGCGGCCGGATCATAAAGGAAGCAGGAAAGGCGAGTTGGTTTGTGCACGCCCGCAAGGAAGTAGTACACAGGATGGAACGGGTAAACAAAAATGTCGTCACCAGGGCGAGTATGTTTGAGCAGAAACTCCAGCGCCCTATCCGGCTGCCGGGCGACGAGAGTTCCGCGCCGGCTTTGGATCACGTTGTAAGCAGCTCTCGCGCCGATCAGATTCACGATCGCCATCGCTATGATGCACGCAGTGACTGCAATAGTCATTGGCTTTGCAAGCCGGCCACGATATGTTTCGGCGAGCGAAAAAAATAAGACCACTAAGAGCAAAGTTCCATTCCG
>CAXUCT010000406.1:0-2626 GCA_964249415.1 uncultured Bryobacteraceae bacterium
GTAGTATAACAAGGAATGAAGAGCCGAAGCCGGTCAGGTAGATGGGTTCATCGCGGAAGATATGAGGTCTTTTCCGCGACAGGTTCGGTGCAGATTACCGTACGGACGACGCGCAAAGGACAGGGCGCGCTACGGGTTGCCGTACCCGTTAATGACGCAAGAGCATGAACAATTCCCAAAGCTCTTCGGCAGCCAAATATTCACATACGGCTCTTGAAGCGTCTCAAAATTTAACAGCCCTACTGCATGAAGGCCCAAAGCAACAGAGCAATCTTAGTTCGAGTAGGAACGTTGATGCGGCGGCTGAGAACGCCGTAATTCGCTTTTTCAATCCTCATGAGCAGCCCCAGATAGATCTCGCGCAATGCCCACAATGAACGGCGGCTCTTTGGCTGTATTAAATCCAGCAGCGGAGCCGATTCGTCATAAAGCGCCCGCGCGCGGCTGCCTTCAAAGCGCATCAGCTCCCGGAACTGTTCCGTTTCACTGCCGGAACGCAACTGCTCCATCGAGACACCGAAGCGCCGCAAGTCTTCCGCGGGCAAATAAACCCGGCCCACTTCGGCATCTTCGCGCACATCACGCATGATGTTCGTCAACTGGAACGCAACGCCGCACTTTTCGGCCAACAACAACGCCCGCACAGATTGAAACCCAAAGATGTGAACAACTGTGAGGCCAACCACCGACGCCACCTGATAGCAGTATTGGTAGAGCTCCCCGTACGTTGCCATTTGCCGGGGCTCAATGTCGGACGTGATGCCGTCGATCATCTCGTGAAAGAAACGGTGAGGAATTCCGTAGCGCCGCACTGAATCATAAAAGGCTGGCCAAATCGGATTATCACTGTCGATGCGGCCCGCGAGCGCGTGATCTAGCTGCACCCGCCAGATGGCGATGCTCTGCTGCAACTGTGCTTTGTCGCTGGTAGCGGGGTCGTCACTCAGATCGTCGCAGTGACGCATGAACGCATAGATGGCGCACATGGCGTCGCGCTGGGCCTTTTCTAAAAGCAGGAAAGAATAGTAGAAATTTTTGGCGCGTTTGCGCGCCACTTGGCGGCAATAGCCGTACGATTCTTCGACGGAAGCAGGCGTTACAGCGGGAGCAGCCGATGCAGGCATGAGAGGAGAATGCCGACACGCTCCGGCTTCGAGATATGGGGACGGCGTTCCAGGACATTGTAGTCCTGCACCTTGATTTTTTGCAAAACCTTCATCCCGCCGCGGCTGAAAAGATCTAAATCCAGAGCCAGACGCCGGTTCACCATTTTGATCAACGGCAGGCCCTTGCGAAACAGATCCTCAGCTACTTCAACGGCTTCCGCCATGACAGATCTGAATGCCGCGTTGAACTGATGCGCCGATAATTCTTCTGTCGTGTAGCCATATCGCTCGAACAAATCAATCGGCAGATAAATGCGGTCCTTCTGAAGATCCACGGTCACGTCCTGCCAAAAGTTTGCGAGCTGAAGAGCAGTGCAGGTGTAATCGGATAATCGCTGGCGCTCCGCATCGCGGTATCCACCTAAATAAAGCACCAGATGGCCCACCGGGTTGGCGGAGTTGACGCAGTAATCGTAGACGTCCCCAAATGTCCCATAGCGCGTGACAGCTTGATCTTGTTCGAAAGCGCGGATCAGGCGGTCAAACGGCTCCATCGGAATCTCGTGCCGCTCCACGGTTCCCGTCAGAGCCACAAACACGGGGTGTGCCGCCCGGCCGCGATACATAGCCTCCAGTTCTCTTCGCCACCAAGCGAGCAATCGTAAACTCTCCCCCGGGTCTCCTATTTCGTCCCCCAAATCGTCCGCCCAGCGGCAGAAAGAGTACACGTTGTAGAAGTCCTGGTGCAGCTTTTTGGGCAACAGAAAGCTAACTACCTGGAAATTCTCGTAATGGTGAGTCGCCAGCCAGCGCGTGTACTCGAGAGCGTCCTTTTCCGAATAGGCCAAGCTCTCCGGGACCTGCTCAATGAATTCTTTGGGCTGAAGATGAGCGACGGTCACGCGTTCCTATTGTCCAGGAATGATGGCGGTCTTGATCTGCCCGTTGCGATGATGCGCCAAGTCCGAAAGAACTTGGGGAAGATGGCTGAGCGGTTCCTCATGGTTCACCAGGTGCCTGGCTGTAACCGTGCCATCCGCAATCAGGTCGAGCGCGCGGCGGATGTGATCAGGAGTGTGATGGAAGCTCGCTTTACAGGTGATCTCCGAGTAGTGCAGTAATCCCGTGTCAAGGCCGACCCTTGTCCCTGTAGGACAACCGCCGAAGAAATTGATGGTGCCGCCTTTGCGAACCAGGCGCGTAGCCAGCTCCCAGGCTTCAGGTTGACCAATGGCTTCCATCACAACGTCAGGTCCACGGCCGTTTGTGCGCGCTCTTACTTCGGCAATCACTGCGTCCGTCTTGCTAACGGATGTGCCAAGCAGAATGCCTTCTTCGGCGCCCAGCATCATGGCGCGGTCCACCTGCTCAATACGGCGTGCCAGCGCGATGACGCGCGCGCCGAACGCAAATTTGGCTAAGCGAACAAGCATCAGGCCGATAGGCCCCAGGCCGAGCACCGCGAGAGTATCGCCGGCGCGAATACCGCTTTCCTCTAGCCCTCGTAAAGCGCAGGCCAG
>CAXUCT010000406.1:2636-3845 GCA_964249415.1 uncultured Bryobacteraceae bacterium
GAGGCTCGGCAAGAGCGGCGTCACGATAGCCCAGGTCCAGGGGAATGCGGTAGGTGTTCTTCGCAACGATGCGCTCCGGGAGACGGATGAACTCCGCGTAAGCGCCATTATTGAAGAGCAGGTCTTCGCACAAGTTTTTCTGGTTTCGAAGGCAGAAGAAGCAGCGATCGCAGGGAGCGGAGTTCGCGGCAACTACGCGATCCCCTGGACAAAACCGAGTGACGCCTGGCCCAACCGCGACCACGTCTCCAGCCATCTCGTGCCCAAAAAGCGCCGGTGGCTGGATCATCTTGGCATGGTAACCGCGGCGGAATACTTTGACGTCTGTTCCACACGTCAGCGCAGCACGGACGCGAACTAATAACTCACCCGCCTCAACTAACGGCACCGGCACGGACTCCAGCCGGACATCTTCCCTGCCGTAGAGAACAGCCGCCTGCATAGTATCCGCGAAGGCAGGCATCAGTTTCGCTCCTGTGGATGCACAACAACCTTCAGCGATCGTTCACGAGGATGAAGGGCTGTCTCAATGCCGCGCGCGATGTCCTCGAGAGCAATGCGATCCGAGATGAGCCGTTCGAGAGGCAGTTCACCGCTGAACACGAGCCGTGCAGATTCTGCTTGCAGGTCCACATCCGCGCTATAGGAGCCGAGCAGAATGCGCTCGCCCACGCAAATATCAGAGCCGGAGATCTCAATCTGCTCCGTCGCGGAGGTCTGCGCGAACAGGAGGATCTTGGCGCCAGGACGAGAGATCTTCAATGCCTGCTGCACTAGCCCGCGCGCGTTCGTAGCAACCACCACTGCATCCGCGCCGCGCCCGTCCGTTTCGGCCTTTACGGCTTCGTCGAAGCCGCTTTCGAGCGGATGGAAAGCAGACGCCCCAAACCCTTCCGCTAGGCTGCGGCGGAACTCAATGGTGTCGGTCGACAGAACGCGGGCGCCGGTACGCTGTAACAGTGCGGTGAAAATCAGACCGATAGGCCCTTGGCCGAGCACAGCAACGACATCACCCCGGCCAAGCGCCAGCATTTCCACGCCCTTCAAGCATGTATTGACCGGCTCCACCCAGCAGGCTTGGTCAAACGAAACGCCCTCGGGAATCCGTTCCACTCCTCGCTCGACAATCCAATCCATCACGCGAACATACTGCGAGAAGCCGCCGCCAGCCGGTTCGTAACCCGCCGTGATTCCCACCTTCTTGTAGAC
>CAXUCT010000407.1:0-495 GCA_964249415.1 uncultured Bryobacteraceae bacterium
TTCCCGAGCAGCGTACGCCTGGCGTTGCGGCTACGGCAAGCAGGACGGCGCCGTCTGGTCGGCAAGGCGTCGCATCGGCTTTGCGCCCATGACCGCCGCTCTCTTCCACCGATCTGTGTTTGACAATATCGGACTGCTCGAAATTGGCTTCGAATCGTACTACGAAGATGTTGATTTCGGCGTCCGCTGTAAGTTAGCCGGCATTGAAGGCATCTATGAACCCGCGGCCGTCGCCCTGCACATGAGTAAAACCACTCTCGGCAAAAGCAGCGCGCGCGTCTACTTCCTCACCGCCCGCAATCAGGTCTTCATCCTCGCTAAATACTATTCCGCCGCCACGCTCCGGCGCTTTGCTTGGCCCATTCTCGTCGGCCAGTTACTCGCGCTCGGCGCCGCTGCCAAACAGCGCAACTTCTTGGCCGCCCTGCGTGGCAAGTGGGCCGGTCTGCGCCAATGGTCTTCCTTCCGCAGGCACGCTGCTCAAAGCTCTAGGCA
>CAXUCT010000407.1:505-3825 GCA_964249415.1 uncultured Bryobacteraceae bacterium
AGCCGCCTTCTCAGAAAGCGAGCGGGAAATCCGGAATCTCCAGCGCCAAGTCGGCGTCGACATTTACTGGCGCCTCTATTTCAGCTTGGTGAGGCCCGCGTGATCCCGGAATCCGTTTCGGTCACGGTCGTCACCTTTAACAGCGCCCGCTTCATCACGCATTGCCTTACCTATGTTCTGGAGCAGGACTATCCTCGCCTCGAAGTGATCGTTATCGACAACGCCTCATCGGACGACACCCCGGCCTTTCTTCACAACTACGGAGACCGCATCCGCGTCGTCTACAACCCCACTAACGTCGGCTTCGCCGAAGCTCAGAACCAAGCCATCCAGCTCTCCAAAAGCGATTGGGTCCTGACGCTCAATCCCGACGTGCGCCTTCTGCCCGACTTCGTCACTATGATGATTGCCGCGGGTCAAGCCGATCGCAATATCGGCAGCGTGAGTGGCAAGTTGCTCGCCATGTCCACCGATTTTGAAGTTCCGCCTACACCGGTTATCGATTCCACCGGAATTTATTTCACCCCTGCTTTTAGGCACTTCGACCGGGGCAGCCAGCAGCCCGATACCGGCTCTTATGAACAATGTGAGTACGTGTTTGGAGTCACCGGAGCCGCCGCCCTCTATCGCCGCCGGATGGTCGATAACATCGCCTTCCACGGCGAGTTTTTCGATCCCGATTTCTTTGCCTACCGCGAAGACGCCGATGTTGCCTGGAGAGCCCAACTGCTGGGATGGAAATGTGTCTACACGCCTTGCGCCGTCGCTTATCACGTTCGCAGCGTCTTGCCGTCCGGTCGTTCCTCGGTCGCCTCGGTTCTGAACATGCACTCCGTGAAGAACCGCTTTCTCATGCGCATCAAGAATGTCACGCCGCGCCTCTACCTGCGCCACTGCCTGGCGGTCACTTCTCGCGACCTCCTGGTGGTTGCCGCTTGCCTGCTGCGCGAATGGACTTCTCTGCGCGCCTTTCCCCTTGTGCTCCGCAGCCTCCGCCGCAAATGGATCGAACGTAAACACATCATGGAAATTCGCCGCGCCGGCGACGGCTACATCTCTGCCTGGTTCTCCAACACTCCCGTCAGCTATCCCGCCCATAAAGTTGCAGCGAAAGCCCTGGCCCGCTTAGCTGCCAAGCGCTAATGAACAAAAAAAGCGACGCGGTGACACTAACCTGTCGTGATTTGCTGGTTCCGCTTGCAGTAAGCCTTACCGAGCCGCCACCGTCAGGGAGCGGTTTTCCCCACGCCACACAGCCAAAGTGCCATCGGTTCTTTCGCAGCTTCTCAGGGAGCCGGACACGGCGGCCAAGCTAATGCGCATCGCCCTACTCGGCACCCGCGGCATCCCGGCGCGCTACGGCGGCTTCGAAACTTTCGCGGAAGAGATCTCCATACGCCTCGCGGAGCGCGGCCACCGCGTCACTGTTTATTGCCGTGAGAAGCCCGCTTCGGGAAGTTATCGCGGCGTCCAACTGCGTTACCTCCCCACCATCCGTCATAAGTACTTCGATACCCTCGCCCATACCGGAGTTTCCACTCTCCACCTCCTGCTGCGCCGCTTCGACGTCGTGCTCTATTGCAATGCCGCCAACGCCATCTTCACCGTTTGGCCCCGTCTACTCGGCATCCCCACCGCGCTAAATGTTGACGGCCTCGAACGCCACCGCAAAAAGTGGAATCAAATCGCTAAAACCTGGTACCTGCTCTCTGAATGGATGGCCACCTGGTGCTGCTCCGCCGTTGTCACCGACGCCGCTAAAATTCGCGAATATTACAGCGAACGATACGGCAAAGAATCCACCTTTATTCCATATGGAGCTGACGTGGGCAAGTTGAAAGCGCAGGATGCGTTGCGCGACCTGG
Source organism: uncultured Bryobacteraceae bacterium (assembly GCA_964249415.1). Taxonomy (GTDB): domain Bacteria; phylum Acidobacteriota; class Terriglobia; order Bryobacterales; family Bryobacteraceae; genus Bog-105. Next base: position 2,371 of record CAXUCT010000407.1, read on the forward strand.
GGCTCGAATCCGGCAAATACGTCCTCTATGTCAGCCGCCTGGAGCCTGAAAACAACGCGCTGCTCGTGCGCCGTGCGTTTGAGCGCGTCCATACCGGTTTCAAGCTCGCTCTCATTGGAGATGCGCCCTACGCGCCCGCCTATATACGGCAGGTGAAAGAGACCCGCGACCGGCGCATCGTCATTCCCGGAGCGATCTATGGCGAAGCTTACCATCAACTCCAATCCCACTGCGCCGTCTACGTGCAAGCCACCGAAGTCGGCGGAACGCATCCGGCCCTCATCGAAGCCATGGGTCGCGGCGCTCTGGTGCTTTATCTCAATACGGCTGAGAGCGCCGAAGCCGCCGGCGACGCAGCGGTCTCCTTTGAGTCCGGACCTGCCGAGTCGCCGGAACAAGATCTTGTCCAAAAGTTGCAGTGGGCGGTTCACGTGGGAGAAGCCGAACGCGCCGCTTGGGGCTGCCGCGCCATGCGCAGAATAGAAAAGCTTTACAGTTGGAATGCGGTCACGGATCAGTACGAGAATCTGTTCCGTCAGCTGGTGTCACCCTCATGAGCGGAACCTCCTCTCTCTCTCCAAGCAATTTGCAAACGGTGCCTTTGGAAGCGTCGCCTTCTCCATCGCATAGCCCCCAAGCGCTGCCTTACCGGTCTTGGGTCGAAGTCTCGCTCCCTCAAATCGCCGCCAACTTCCACGCCATTCAAAATGTCGTGGGGCCCGGCATCGAGGTGATGCCGGTCGTCAAAGCGGACGCTTACCGTCACGGAGCCGTTGAAGTCTCTCGTACGCTCGAACGGGAGGGCGCGCGCTGGCTTGCGGTCAGCAACACCGACGAAGGCGTCGCGCTGCGCGATGCCGGCGTCACTGCGCGCATCCTGGTCATGGCGGATTTTCTGCCGTTCACGCGCGAGGCCACGGTCGCGCACGGTCTCACGCCCGTCATTCATTCGCTCGAAGGCATTGCAGAGTTCAACCGCTTGGCCGAACTGCGTGGCCAACAATGCCGCTATCACCTAAAGATCGATAGCGGCTTGGGCCGCCTCGGCGTCCGCTCTGATCCTGCGCCCATTGTCGAAGCCATCCTCTCCGCCAGGCATGTCCGACTTGAAGGCCTAATGACTCACTTGGCCTCCGCCGCCAACTACGGGACCTCACAGACAGACGATCAGCTTCGCAACTTCAACGCTCTGGTCGAAGCTCTCGATCGCGCCGGCATCCATGCGCCTCTAGTCCATCTCTCCAGCACCAATCCTATTGCCTATGCGCGCCGGCAAGCCTGGCGAACCATGATCCGCCCCGGCCACTCCATCTATGGCTACGTTTCTCCCGCGCTCGGACCCGCGCCCGCCAGCGTTCTTCAGGTCAAACCCGCGCTCAGTTGGCGCGCCACCATTCTTTCCGTCAAGGAGTTTCCCGCCGGCTGCTTGATCGGATATGGCGGCATGTTCCGCAC
>CAXUCT010000408.1:0-3819 GCA_964249415.1 uncultured Bryobacteraceae bacterium
GGTTGTGCAGAACGGGGCCGCGAAGGGCGATGGCTAGCAATGAGTTTTGGCTTCCCTTTATGGTATCTACGGCCGGCTTTCGCGGATTCTTTAGGCCTGTTAGTAATTTACTGGAGACCTCCCTGCGTACCCGTGCGGGAAGGTTCCGGCCCATCTCTGAAAGGAAATGCTGGACAGCGGCGGGGTCCCGCTTACTCAGCGCTCGCAGGGCCCACGACATGGCTTTCACGACCATGTCGTCCCGGTCGGCCGCTAAGCGTCTGCAGACTGCGAGAGTCCTTGACGGATCACCTGGCTCGCCTCTCGATGAGTTCAGTGCGACTGTGCTGACCAGCGCCGCGCGCCTCCACCAGCGATCCGGAGATTTAGCCCAACCGGCAATGCTGCGATCACTGATGTTGCCATTCTTACAAGCAGGCCCCGCTATGTAATACGCAAAGCTGTCCACGTCGGCCCAACATGCAAGACCCTGGCCGAGTTGCTCTACCTCCGTGACAGTGATTGAATCCATAGTGGCTCGGTGGTGGTGTACCAATTCGTAAGCGATGAATTTCGATATCCGGCCGTGCTGAAGCAGTTGGTGAACAACTCTCAAGAGCAACCCACGCTCAATACCGTTCAGCTCTTTCGAAATCCGCTTCCGGACCGCTCGCAATCCAGGAACATTCGCCGGTGCCTGGCTCGCCTGCGCGACGATTTTCCTGGTAATACGAGATGCTTCCTTGGCGACGGCGTTGTCGTGCAGCACAAGTCTACTCATCTGCTTCACCAGCGAGCGGAAGAAGATTCCGGCTAACGGCGGGAGGTAGACAGTGTCCTACGCTGCCGAATTACCTCTTGCTGTGTGCCGCCGTATTGCCTTACATAAGTATCCAGACCTTCTTTCCAAAATCTGAGCTTACGTTGGTTCCTTCCTGAAAGAATTAAGTATCACCATCAGTGATGAGCTGGAGGGATTCGCCATGGCGCTAAGCGTTCTAGCCTAGGAGACTTAAGATTCCGCGGAGCGGTATGCGCACCCAATCCGGACGATTGTTCAATTCGTAGGCCACTTCGTAGAGCGCTTTCTGCAAGAGAAACGCGTCAAACACAACTCGCCTCTCGTTGGCATCTGCTGGAAGGAAGGGGGCAGCGCCAGCGGTAGCGAAGTAGCCCTTCAGGTAAGTCGCGCTGATCCAAGCGGTCCAGAACGCAGCCCAGGATTCCACGGCTTGGGCCGTCTCCGGCTTAGTGGGGATACCCGAAACCTGCCCGAAGAGCGCGGCGTAGGCGGCATACTGAAACGAGCGGATCATACCGGCGACGTCCCGCATCGCCAGCGTCTTAGTTCGCCTCTCGCGAAGCGGGCGCGCCGGCTCACCTTCAAAATCGATGATCATGAAGTCGCTGCCGGTATACAGCACCTGCCCCAGATGGTAGTCGCCGTGAAAGCGGATGCGGGCAGCAGTGATGGGCTGATCGCGCAAGGGAGACAAGCTTTCGAGCAGCCGATGCTCCTCGTGCAAAACCTGCTTGGCGCTGTGGGCTGCTGCGCCGACGAGGGTTGCTTGTTTGCGTCGCAACAGTCCGAAAGTAATATCCGCCTGGCCAATCATCTCCTGGTAGAGGTTCTGACCATCTTCTGACGCAAAGGGCTCCGGCGCAAAATCGGAACCGCCGGTGTTGTGGGCTAACGCGGCGTGCATTTCCGCTGTGCGCACTCCGAGCAAGCGCGCGGATTGTAGATACTGACCGAACAGTTGCGGCGCATTCTGCGGAAAATCGAGAGCCATCAGCTCCAAAGGATGATTAGTAGGCAAGGCCGGCGCCTGCGCGCCTTGGGTTAGAGCACGCTCGAAATAGCCGCTGAGTAAATCAAGCGTATACGTCCAGGCGTCACCCTGGTTACGAACGAAATCCTGCAGAATGCCCGCAGAATAGACAGTGGCGCCGTCCTTCGAACGATATTCGAACGTACCCAGAACAGCCGGCGTATTCGCAAACTTTCGCTCAGTCAGAAATGCGCCGATCTCCACATCCGGGTTAACGCCGGGCTCAATCTTCCGGAATAGCTTCAGAATAAAGCGGTTGCCATAGAGGATGGACGTGTTGCTTTGTTCCGCTCGCGCGACCGAGCTCTCGATCTGCTGCAGTCCCGCATCATTGCATTCCTCTTTGAAAGCGCCGGTCTGCAAAGCCGCGAGATTGCCGTTGCGGCCTTCGAAGATTTGGCTGCAAGCGATTGCATTCAGCAGCGCAGCACGAAGTTCCGGTTGCGAGAGCGCCTCTTGTATTTCGCCCTCCTGGCCCGTTCGCGTTCTATATCTCGCGACCGGGTCCTCGCTTAATGGACCGTCGCTCAGCGTCAGCGTAAGTATGTAGATGTCCGCTTCACCATCTGTGTAATCGAGACGAATCACAAGGACATGCGCCCGAGTCCCTGGAACAGCCAGTACATCTTCAATGTGGGCCTTCTGAATGGTACGGGTTTTCGCACGGAACCAGCGCATTTGCGCTATGTAATCGGGAAGAGTCGAGGCGAGTTGTGCCAGGGAAGCGTCATCGAAGGCATTCTCCAACGAACCAATTTCGATTACTGGCGTGTCACGTTGCATGGGTTTTGACCGGAAGTCACGCCTTCATAGGGAGTACTCGACATCGCGTAGCTACGCCAAGGCTCACCGGATGAGAAGGATATGCGCGGGAACAGCATATGGATCCAGTTCCACATAGTTCCTGCTTCCGGTCCATACGTATCGCGCGTCGGTAAGCAGATCATGCGCCTCGTAGGGGCGGTCTTCCTTAATCTCAAGATGTCTCAGTGGAAGATTGACAAAGCCCGACTGCCGGCGATGCGGATCGAGATTCACTACCACTAGAATCAAGATTGTTCCATCAGCGGACCGCTTGCTATAGCAGATTAGCTGATCGTTATCGACCGGATGGAACTCCAGCAGCCAGTCGCTTTGCAAAGCCGGATTATCGCGCCGGATGCGATTCACCAACGTAATAAATTCTCGCAGGCTATCTGGTCTTTCCAGATTCCAAGCGCGAATCTGATACTTCTCCGAATCCAGATACTCTTCACTCCCGGGGCGGACCGGACGGCCCTCGAGCAGCTCGAAAGCCGGGCCGTAGATTCCATAATTCGCGCCGAGCGTAGCAGCTAAAAGCAAGCGGATCAGGAAAGCCGGACGTGTTCCCAGTTGCAGGAACTCGGTCAAAATGTCGGGTGTATTCGGCCATTGGTTCGGGCGGAAAAAATCTCGCACGGGCGGCGTGGAGAGCTCTGTCAAATAAGTTGTGAGCCCCTCCTTATCGTTCCGCCAAGGGAAATAGGTATAGGACTGGCTGAAGCCCAGCTTTGCCAGCCGGTACATGATCTTCGGCCGCGTGAACGCCTCTGACAAAAATAACGTTTCCGGCCAGTCGCGTTTGATCTCAGTGATACACCACTCCCAGAACGGGAACGCTTTGGTGTGGGGATTGTCGACGCGAAAAATGTGGACGCCTTGCTCAATCCAGAAATCGAAGACGCTCTTCAGTTCCTGCCACATCTGCCACCATTTCGAGCTTTCAAAATCGAATGGATAGATGTCCTGGTACTTCTTGGGCGGATTTTCAGCGTATTGAATGGTTCCGTCCGGGCGCTTGCGGAACCACTCTTCGTGATCTTTTACGTAGGGATGATCCGGTGCCGCTTGAAAGGCTATATCGATCGCTACTTGCATGCCCAGCTGTGAAGCACGCTCGACGAGTGCGCGAAAGTCTTCAATCGTGCCGAGATCCGGATGCACGGACTTGTGACCACCTTCTTTAGCGCCGATGGCCCAAGGGCTG
>CAXUCT010000409.1:0-3813 GCA_964249415.1 uncultured Bryobacteraceae bacterium
AGTCTGCACTTGTTGCTGCTTCAGACGTTGAACTAAATCCGGCCGCGGCAAAACAGTTGGCCGTGCGGCGGGCTGACCCGCCAGCGGCGCTCTTCCTGCGCCCGGACGTGGCGGCGGCGCAATCGGAGCTCCTGGCGTAAGAGTCGGGCGCGATGGAGCCGGTCGTGGTGGTATAGGTGCCCCTGGCACTGCCGAGCCGAGCCCCGCAAGCCCCAGCGAAGCAGCACTCGTCGTCCCGGGCCCCGGCGCCACTACATGAGTCGGTGGCTGCGGCGACCGCGGTTGCGACGGTGACGTACTCACGGCCGGTGCTTTTGGCCCGGACGGAGTGGCGCCGGATGGTCCCACGCGCGGTGGAGGAGGCGGCCTGGGCGGCGCAAAACCAGGTCGAGCAGACGGTTGCTCTGGAGGGAACGGCTGACGTGGTCCAGCGGGTGTGGTGGCGCCCGGCCCCGCTGGTCCTAGTCTAGGTGGCTGCTGCGGAAGCGGTCGCGCCGGAATTGAAATATTGCGGTTCACTGGCCCCGGCGAGCTTTGTCCTGCTGAGCTTTGCCCGGGCGATCCTTGCCCGGATAAACCCTGACCGGATAGACCTTGCCCTGACAAGCCGCCGCGTCCTAACTGGCTTTGTGCTCCCGTCGTGGACGCTGTCGGGCCGGTGAGCGGCGGATGAATCGCACTCCCGCTTCCGAGCGGTGGCCGCAAGGGTTGGAATTTCGGGATCGGGCGGTCATTCTCCGAGGCCTGCGGTGACTCGTTTGAACTGGCAACCGTGGCAGCGGATATCGCTGGTGTCGGCTCTCCCCCGCTCGGCGTAGCAGAAGAGGCACTGGATGCGGGTGTGGCGCTAGCGGGCGCGGAAAGTGCCGGAGGCGTCCCTACGGGCGCAACAGCAGCTGACGTCGCTTCACGAACCGGCGGCCGCAGCGGTGGAGGGGCAGGCCGGACAGGAGTGGCTGTCTCGATCGGCGCTTCCACCGCGCTCGCATCCTGTTCATCCATTTCGGCAACGTCTTCCGGCTCATGGATACGCCCGTTTGAGCTCTCAGCGTATTCCCTTCGCGGCGCTCCGTTCTCCGTCAAACGGTGCTTCAAAGCGATCGCAACATCTTCATCGATCGAGCTGGAGTGGGTCTTCTTCTCCTGCACGCCCAATTCCGGCAACAGATCGAGGATGATTCCCGGCTTCACCTCAAGCTCTCGCGCCAGCTCGTTGATTCGGATTTTCTTCATAGAAGAACTGCTAGATAACTCCTTGTAACGCCGCTACTTGTCCTGCCTAGTCAGGACTATCCATGGTATCAGATTCAGCGCCTTCAGCGGCCCCGGCCGAACCTACCATGCGATGCAGGGTGGAAGGGGCGCCAGACAAACCCTCGACTCGCCCCAGATCCAATACTTCACCCCCATCGGTTTCCTCTAGCTGTGCTGCCTTATGTGTCGCCAAGTCCTGCTCCAGCACGCCCGTTTCGATGTTGTCAAAGGCCGCTGGTGAGCTGCCCCGTTCCCCAAGCTCAAGGCCTTCCGCCGTGGTCGCGTCAATAGCTGCTTCTATATCTTCCGGATTCACAGGCACTTGCTCATTTTCTTCCGCCTCATACTGCCCGTAGAAGGACACCACCGCCGCTTGAATGTGGCTGATCGTGTCTTCGTCCATGTCGGGAATTGCCCCTAGCTGTTCCGGCGTCATCGAGCCCAGCCGCTCGACCGTGCCGATATCGGCCGCTATTAGTTTTTCCATGACCTGCTCCTCTAAGCCATGGTTCAAGAGCACCGAAACCGGTGCACCGGAGATTACCATATCTCCCATGCGCGATTCCAACTCGCGCCGCTTCTCTTCTTCGCTCTTGATATCGATCTTCCAGCCCATCAATTTCGCCGCCAGCCGGACATTCTGCCCGCGCTTGCCGATCGCGAGCGATAGCTGAAGATCGTCCACCACCACTTCCATGTGTTTATCGCCCGAGTCCACAATCGTCACGCGTGAGATCTTGGCAGGGCTTAAAGCCTTGATCACATACTGCAGCGGGTCTTCCGAATACTCGATAATATCGATCTTTTCGCCGCGCAGCTCCCGGATGATGGACTGCACGCGCATGCCCTTCATGCCGACACACGCTCCCACACTATCCACATCGCGGTCCCGGCTGAAGACAGCTATCTTGGTGCGCTCTCCGGGTTCCCGGGCACAGGCCTTGATCGCCACCGTATTGTCGTAAATCTCGGGAACCTCCTGCTCGAACAACCGCATGACCAGTTCCGGTGCTCCGCGCGACACCCTTGATCACGCAGCGCACTCGATCCCCAATGCTGAAGGTCTCCACGCGGGATTGCTCCTTCTTCGGTAAGCGGGCTTCCGTCTTGCCCATGTCCACCACGTAGTCAGGGCCCTCCAGCCGCTTAATGACGCAGTTCACCAGCTCGCCTTGCCGGCCCTGAAACTCCGCAAAAACACTGTCGCGCTCTGCCTCGCGCACCTTTTGCAAGATGACCTGTTTGGCCGTCTGCGCCGAGATGCGCCCCAGCGTGTCAGTCGGTTTCGGCTCGCGCAACTCGCTCCCAAGCGAGGCGTTGTCATCGATTTTGCGCGCCGCCGAAAGACTGATCTGCTTCAACGGATCGTCCACCGCTTCCACTACCTGCTTCACGCTATAGATCTGAATGTTTCCCGTATCTTCATCTAAATCAGCAATCAGGTCCTCTTGCGACCGGTAGTGCTTGCGCGCGGCGGCGAGCATCGCATCCTTGACAGCGTCTAAGACGATTTGCGGATCGATCCCTTTCTCCTTGCTCAACATCTCAATGGACTGATAGATGGAAGCCACGTGAATACCTCTTCAAACTCAAACTGTTCAATTAAGGCGGATCTCTAAAAAGCCGGCAGCGTGGAGAAGCGTTACCACTCGAACTTCAAGTTCGCCTTTTGCACGAGTGCCAGCGGTAGGCGAACCACTTCCCCAGGGCCGATTTCCAACCCCAGCGTGCCCTCGGCAACCTCCGTGAGCTTGCCCTCGAAGCGCATCTGGCCTTCCACTGCTTCCCGCAGGGAGATCCGTACCTTCTGCCCTACCACGCGTTCGAAGTCCCGCGGACGCGACAACTTGCGTTCCACGCCCGGCGAACTGACCTCCAGCGTATAGCCTTCGCTCAACAACCCCTCGTCTTCGTCCAGAAGCTTGCCAAAACGCTCAGATATCAACTCGCAATCCCCATGCGTGATGCCCTCAGGCTTGTCTATATAAACACGCAGCAGACGAGCTTTCCCCGCTCCTTTTAGCTGGATCTCGACAATCTCAATGCCCGTACCCGCAGCCGCCTGCTCACCCACTTGGGTGATCTTCTCAAGCAGAACGGTATTTTCCAATGCAGGCATTACGATCCTGAATTCCAATAAAAAAGTGGGCTTTCGCCCACTTTCCCTTGCGACCTTACTCCCTATTAAACCACTTCCCCCGCTTTACTGCAAATTCGAGTCTAGGAGGCGAAGAACTCCCCCATTTCCCATACGAGGCCTAACGCGCGCTCCAGGGATGCGCGTGGCCGGCCTTTCCATAGCAAACTCCTTGGCTGAAAATCTGCTCAGATAACCGCGCGCCCCTACTTCACCTGCGTAAACACGGCTGAAAATCCATAATTCGACTCCGCTACTCCGCTGCAAGTCGGTGACGCCCAAGTCTGCCCGGCGCAAGTCCCGTTGTCACGCGCCAGCGACCACATCGACAAGCGCGTCACATAACTGCTGCCCTCCGCAAAGCTCAACATGGTCTGCGCTTCGGCTAGTTGGAAGACTTCGGTTTTCGTGTCGTTTATCCC
>CAXUCT010000410.1:0-3800 GCA_964249415.1 uncultured Bryobacteraceae bacterium
GATGAGGTCGACATGATCGGCGGCAATTCCGTTGCGCGGCATCTCTGAAAAGCGTGCCGTGTCGGGCTGCTGAACAATCGCGAAGCCTCCCTCTCCTTTAATCGCCCGCAGCCCTAGTGCTCCGTCCGAGGCAGTCCCGCTCAGTACGACGCCAATGGCGCGATTTTTCTGATCCGATGCCAGGCTACGGAAGAAGGCATCGATAGGTCGCGGCACTCGGTCTTCGGGGGAGCGTCGCTCAAGCTGCAGCAACCCCCGCGAGATGATCAGCGTCGTGTTAGGAGGATTGATGTAGACGTGATCGGGATCAGGGCGCTCCCCCGACTGGGCTTCGGCAATCGGCATCGCTGTGTACTGGCCCAGTATCTGCACCAGGTGGCTCTCCTGATCAGGCGACAAGTGCGTTATCAGCACAAAGGCCATTCCCGTATTGGAAGGCAAGTGCTTGAGGAGTTCGATGTAGGCCTCCAGCCCCCCCGCAGAAGCGCCGATCCCGACTACCGGGTAAGGCAAGGGGCCGCTTTTTAGCGGTCCCGGTTTGACTTGGCTGTCAATTTCTCCCTGTGCATCCGCATTAGACGTATCCGGAGCCTCTTCTGTGATGACTACGTCGTCCGGTACCGTGGGCTCCACAGCTGTTCCGCTGGGACGCAGCTGCCCCTCTAATTGATTTTGTTCCGGCACCATTACCTTCCGACCCACCCGTGCTCTACCGCATAACGAACCAGCTCCGCGGTTCCTCCTAGCTTGAGTTCTTCCATCAATCGCTTCTTGTGAAATTCCACCGTTTTGACGGAAATGAACAGCAGCGATGCAATCTGCTTGGCCGATTTGCCTTCGGCAACCAGTTGGAGAACTTCCCTCTGCCTGGGAGTTAATGCACTAAAGAGGCGCGATGGATTTTCATCCGTTGGAGGCCGGTATCCGAGAAACCGCTCCGAAGCGACGGGGGACAAGAAGTAGCCGCCACGCTGCACTTCCTGGATGGCGGCGAGGAGTTCGGAGGGGGCAGCCTGCTTGGGCACGTATCCGGATGCTCCCGCTTCGAATGCTTCCCTAATATACTCGCGACTCAACTGCATAGTGACAAAAATTAACTTCGAGCTGGAATTCCTGGCCTTGATCTGGCGGGCGGCTTCGATTCCATTCAGAAGCGGCATGGCGACATCCAGCAGGATGATATCGGGCTTTAAGTTTTCGGCCAGGGCCACCAGTTCGCGCCCATTCTCAGCGGTGCCCACAATATTGCACTCGTCCTGAAGCATTCTTTTAAAGCCCTCCAGAACCAGCTGGTGATCTTCCGCGATAACGACGTTTGGCTTCATCTCTCACTCAATCCTTCCAGAATTTCTGCACAAAGAGGTGAAATACTTACTTATCTTTGAAGCACCGGTCCAAACGCCGGATCCGTCCGAAGAACAGCCGATATTCCAGGGATATTTGCCAGTTTGACTTTGACTTCGATTTTAATTCATCTTATGGATGAGCGCCAACCATGAACAAGTGTGCATACGGGCCCTGTACTTGCCCAGCCGCGCCGGGCACGGATTATTGCGGACCACATTGCGCGGAAGCCGCCGCTCATGGCATAGAGCGGGACTTTTGTGAATGCGGACATGCCGAGTGCAAGGAATCCGGCGCTGCGACGGCGCAGCGCGCGGGTACATCTAAGTAGCAAGAGTAAAAGGTGCTGCCCTGCAACCGAGACAACGGCATGCGGGGCCAGATTCGCCCACCCGCTACGCGAGCAAGATGGCGAGCGCAAAGCGGAGTCTAAAGAGTGAAAGCGTCATGGCTTTGCGCATAGCATATCAAATCAGCCCGCCCAACAAGCGCGTGTAGCGGAGTTCGGCAGGGTAAGGGTCTCTCTTTGGCGGACGCGTATGCTGGACTGGTGCGGAGTTTATTGTACATAGGCGCGCATCCGGACGATGAAGTGTTTTTCGCCGGAGGGACGATTGCAAGGTACGCAGAGGAAGGAACCCGCGTCAGTATCATCTGCGCGACGCGAGGAGAACGCGGCGCCACCGCCGATCTATGCTCGATTGAGGAATTACCAAAGGTGCGGGAGGCGGAGCTCATCGACGCGATGAAGGTGCTGGGGGTGAAAGACGTTCACTTTTTGCCCTACGAAGACCAGAAGCTCTCGAGCGCGCCGCCTGAGGAAGTCCGGCGCCGCTTGGTGGGACTGATTCGGCAAATCCAGCCGCAGATCGTGATCACCTTCGATCCGGAGGGCGCGAATCAACATACCGATCATATGGCGATTAGCCGTTTCACCTCCGATGCCGTGCCAGCCGCCGCCGATGCCCGGTGGTATCCGGACCTTGGTCCAGCGCACCAGATTGAGCGCCTGCTATGGAATCCTCCGACGATTCTATTCAAGCTTCGGGAAGACGCAGAGTTGGCCGCCGAACCGGGCATAGATTTCCTGATGGATGTGAGCGAGTGGACCGAGAAGAAGGCCGCGTCCATACGGGCTCACCGAACGCAATTACCGGGCCTGGGAAAGCTGTTCTTCGAAAAACCGGAGGGGGTTAGGACGTTTGCAAGCGAAGCGTTCCGGGTGGCGTGCGGACGGCGGCCGTCAACCGTTCCAGCAAACGATCTTTTCGCGAGCTAAGCCGCTCTATTTTGCCTCAGCGGTTTTGTGCGCCAAGCGGTTGCACGCTTCCCCAGCACCTAAGATCTTGACCGCGTCGCCGCCGCCCTCAATGAAGGCTATCTTGCCTCCCTGGTCAATGACAAATGTCACGCGATTGGCGACGCCATGCGCCGGGAGATAAATGCCATATGCTTCTGACACTTTGCGGTCAATGAAATCACTGAGCAATGGGAATCCAAGGTTCAGGCTCTGAGCGAAGGCCTTTTGAGAGGGCGTGTTATCGGTGCTGATACCGAACACCTTGGCGCCGGAATCGCCAAACTGCTTCGTTTCCGTTTGATACGTCTTCATCTCCGTAGTGCAGCCGCCGGTAAATGCGGCCGGAAAGAAGGCGAGCACCACGGTGCTCTTGCCGATGTAATCTGCCAGGTGGACTGTGCCTCCCTCCGTAGAGGGCAGAGCGAAGTCGGGCGCGGTATCGCCGACCTTTAACGTAGTGGAAGCCGGTGCTTGCGCAAGGCACGTTACAGAAACGAGGGCGGTAATGAATGTGGAGCGAAGGAGTTGCATTTGGATGGAAGCGACACCTAAAATATCACGCTTCTGAGGGTTGAGGCATCCGGCTATCGGGCTTGAGCGAAGACTTCGGTCTGTCCAGTTCACGCGAGTGACGGTTCCAGGATCGCAGCAAGACGAGGGCGATGACGATCAACGCCAAGGACAAGCCGCACCACACACCATAAATTCCGTATCCCAGCTGAAAGCAGAGCAAATAACCAATTGGAAGGCCGAAGAACCAATAGCCGGCTAAATTCACCAGCATGGGCAAGCGCGTATTGCCTATGCCGCGAAGCGCGCCAGTAGCCACCGTTTGCACACCATCAAACAACTGAAAGAGCGCGGCCCACGCAAGCAGGCCGGTGCCGATGGCCAGCACGCCCGCATCGTTTGTGTAAACGCTAAGAATGCGCTTGGGAATGAGCAGAAACGCGATTGCGGAACAGGTCATAAACGCGGACCCGAGGGCGATAGCGATGAAGCCGTTCCTGCGAGCGGCAGCTGGTTGGCGCCGACCTACTGCCTGGCCAACGGCAACCGCTGCTGCAGAGGCTGTACCGAGTGGCACCATGAACGCCAGGGCGGCGCTATTGATGGCGATCTGATGCGCGGCCAAGGCGTCCGGTGTCAAGCGGCC
>CAXUCT010000411.1:0-3793 GCA_964249415.1 uncultured Bryobacteraceae bacterium
TCGCTGCCGTGGCTGCCATGCAACCCATGCTCGAACCCGGCCTTCAGGAATCTGATGTCCTTGCGCGCAACCGCCTCCATCATTCTGCAGGCGGGCCACCGCAGTTGATCGGTCTCCTTCGGGATCCTTCGCTCTGGGAATTGAACAATCCCGCCAATCGAGCACGCGAGCATGCTCAGCAAATTCGCGAGTCCAAGCTGGCCATTTACCTTGAGGCTGCTGACCATGACTTCCTCAATGCTCACGACGGCGCCGAATTCCTACACCGCACGCTGTGGGACTTGGACCTCTCGCACGAATATAGACTTCTTCGTGACGCCGACCACGGCGGCCCCACCATGCGCCCCCGCCTGCGCGCGCTGTTTGCCTGGTTAGGATCGCTCTGGAACTCGATCGCGCTGGACGCCGCCGCCGAAGAAGACGCCACGGCTTGGTTGCAATCCGGAATGCAAGGCAAGGCGCCCGCCGGCGCGACCACCACGGCGGCCTTCATCCGATTTCTACGCGCCGGTTTTGAACCCCTACGCGCCCAAGCCGCCGCGACCGACCCGAACACAAAGCGCCGCTTCGGCGTCCTCTGAGAAGAACCGGGCACTGAAATTTGTCGGTGGAAACTGAAGCACTCAGCCGGCGGTGAATGTTTTATTCAGCATCATTGGTATTCCTCCGCGGCCGAGAAGACCTCATTTAAACTCTCCACGCATTACGGCTCAAGGTCGAAGGCTGGGCGCATACTGCCGTCCATATAAAACGGCACGGAAGTGTGCTCGTGCACGATGCGCCAGCTATTTCCGTTGCGTTCGAGGCAAAGCGTCTCACGCATCCAAAAGCTAACTGTCTGGTCGACCCCCTTCTTGTGGCCGGTCATGCGCATATAGCCGTAGCAGAAGGCGATGTCCTCTGCGACAGCAATCTGGAAATCACGCGGCTCGATCTGGATCGGCCCATTCCAACTGTCGAGCCATTCTTGAGTCTCCGCAATATCGATCCCGTGATGGACGAGCGGTGGAGCAAGATTAAAGATGGCCGCATCTGGGGTATAGGGTGCGGCAATTGCCTCGGAGTTCTTTTCGTATCGCGCCCTTGTCATGCTATCGATGACGGTCATAATGGCGGACTCATCGGTTGCGGGTGTTTCTTTCAATGATGTAGTCATGGTGTTTCTGCTTTTGCCTGTATGCGAGCGTAGCGGTATCAGCTCCTACGCTGCCGGGAACATAATTTCTGTGATGAGTTGATCCTCAGGCGTGGTCCTAGGGTCATTAACGTAGTTCTCGATGTTGTAGTCATCGCGGAGCGGGAGCTTACTGTCCCGAATAATCTGGAAAGCGCGTCCGGCCGCTGCAGGAAGGTGGGAGTAAGAGCCTGTGAGCGTGAGGCGGGCATACTTGCCGCCCGGCAATTTCTCGTAAGCGACGTTTTCGGGCATATGGCCCGGCTTTGCTGACACCGATACACCGGCGCGATAGATCTGTGACTCCATTTTGTACAGAGCGAAGTAGCCGGTGATCTGGTTGTGCTCGGAAATGGCCGGTAGCAGCTGATGCAATCTCTGCCAGGCTTGCGGAGCGTTGGTCTGGAATGGACCAATTCTCTCGACAAAAATGTAGTGGGTTTCCGGCCATTGCACCGTCTCCGGTGTGGTCGTCAGATTCATGAGGGCCTGCTGTGGGGTTGGCATGGTGGGTTCTCCTTTGTTCCGGGTTGCGTGAAAAGCATTTCGATATAGCGACGAAGGTGATCCAGGCATTCCGCCGCTACTTCGGGACCTTCTTTGGCCTTAGCGAGAATGAAAGCTCCCTGGATGACGGCCTGGATGTAGAGCGCGAGGCTGCGGGGAGTCCAATCACCCTGAACGCCATATTGCTGCATGGCCTCGCCAATGTCGGGCTCCAGAGTGCTGGCATGTGCGCTGATGCTTTGTTCGCACGCCGCACGGAGCGATGGATGAGTGCCATAGACTTCTTGCACCATTGTTCCGACGAAGCAGGTGAAGTCGGGGAGTTCGCCGCGTAACAGCGCTCTACGGAAGTCCACATAGGCGAGCAGCCGCTCCCGTGGGCCGCCCATGAAATGGTAGGGCGCTTGAGCGAACAGACCTCCCGTCATTGCGTTCCAATGTTCGGCCGCAGCTAACGCAAGGTCTTCTTTGCTGCTGAAGTGATGAAAGAAGCTGCCCTTACTAAGGCCCGCAGCCTCACAGATATCTTCCACTCGCGTGGCGGTGTACCCTTTGGCGCGAATCACCTGTAGGGCTGCATTGAGAAGTTTGGTCTTTGACTGGTGTAGCGTTTCCGTTAGCATTCCATACCAACCAGTTGGTATGGCGATATGGTAAATGAAAGAGGAAGCTTTTTCAAGGCTTTTCTTTGCTCCCTTGAGGAGCCCGCGACAAATTCAGCCAATCGTCGTACTCAGCCACATGGGAGCAGCTCGATGCAGCTTGGCATGGCTCGCATTATTTTTGACCGGGGTCGGCGATGCGGCGCCGTCTGGCAAGACGGTGCGCCTCACGCGGGCCAAAAGCAATCAGTCGGGCGCTGTCTGGTTGCGCGACAAGCAGCCTGTGGCCTCCGGCTTTGAGACCACGTTCCAATTCCAACTTACGCATCAAGGCGGACTCGGGCACGGCGCTGACGGCTTCGCGTTCGTTTACAGAATGCCGGGCCGGAAGCTTTGGGCGGACGTGGTTCAGCCGGCGGTTTTGCCGTTGCCGACCCAAGCTACCGCCATAAAGACACGGCCATCCCATGGAGCATTGCTGTTTCTTCGACACCTTTCGGAATGAGCGGGAAGGAGATCCGTCGGATAACTACATCGCTTCTGTACCTACGGCAAACCCAGCGCAATGGGCTGGCCGGCGCCGCGCGTAGCGTTCACGCGGAATTTGCCAGTTCAATTGAAGGACCGCAACGTGCACACCGCGCGCACACTCTTCGGCCGCCGGTTCTTTCCATTTTTTATAGATGACTCTCCGGTACCCGTTCTGGAATCTGCTGTGGACCTTTCGATCGTGGTGGATCGGCAAGGGAGCGCCTGGGTTGGTTTCACCGCTTCCACAGGCGGCGGGTACGAGAATCACGACCTCCTCAACTGGTCTTTCACCGGCACGGAAGCTTCTCCAACATCTCGGTGGTCTCCTCTCATATCACGTTTGCGCTGTCCGCCTGCCTGCCGGATCGCAACCTGTGTACGCCCGAGCGCGTCGTCGTCGAGCGCACCAACGCGGGCTACCACGTCATGCTGCCCGGCAATCTGGAATGGGGTGCCCGCATCCCAAACCCAACAGTGGCCACGGTCAAGGTGACGAATGCTCACGGCATTGTTTGTTGGGACCTGAAGGCACGGGGCTCGAACGGTTGCAGCGAGCCTTCGGCCAATGGTTCACCCGCCGGCCCCGCGTTTCTTCCCGCCGAGGCGCCGGGCGGAGCCTTGATCATGAGGACGCAGGACGGCTATACCTCATTTTCGGTGAATGGGCGCAGTGGCGTTGGCTTCAAGACGAATGAGGGGTTTTACGAATTTGATTTGGAGATCAAATAGTAGCTAGGCAACGCGCCGCTTCGGCCTCTTCTGAAAAGTGTTTTCGCAGTCGTCGAGTTCATGACATTCAATGTGCCGCGGGCAATGCAAACGAGTACAGGGAATCTCCTGCGCCAAACAGCACATATTGGCGTGAATCCAGTGTGTAGGTGATGGGCCCCTTAGTGGTGTTTTGGCCCACTCGAGCATGCCAGAGCGTGCTTCCATTATCAGAATCGAGGGCCAGCAGGTTACCTGATGTGTCTCCCGC
>CAXUCT010000412.1:0-3205 GCA_964249415.1 uncultured Bryobacteraceae bacterium
GAGCTATATTGCGCTGATCGTGGGCGGATTTTTGATTTACAACACGATTTCGATTTCGGTAGTGAGGCGCAGGAACGCGATTGGTATTGCCCGCGCGCTGGGGGCGACGCGGACCGCCGTGACCAATGCGTTTTTGGCGGAGGCGCTTCTGTTTGGGTTGGTGGGCAGTGCGATAGGTGTGGGGCTGGGCAGGCTGATGGCGGTTGGCGCGGTGGGGCTGATCGGCAACACTGTGGCGTCGCTTTACGTGAGTAGCAATCCGGGGCCCATCACGCTGACGCCGCTGGCGGTGATGACGGGCGTGGCATTAGGAGTGAGCGTTTCGTTTTTGGCGGCACTGGCGCCGGCGTTTGAGGCATCGCACGTCCCCCCGGTGGAAGCAATGGCGCGGGGGCGGGAACAGTATGTGGCGGCAGTCAAATCGCGTAAGACGATGGCGTGGGCGACCGCGATGTTGCTGGGTTCGGCGGTGTGTTCGCAACTGCCTCCCGTGAACCGGCAGCCGGTGTTCGCTTATCTCGCCGTGATGCTGTTGATTGCGGGAACGGCGGCGGTGATTCCAAATCTGGTGACGTTCTTTGCCCGCTGGGCGAGCGGGGTGATTGAGAAGACGGCCGGCGTGGAAGCGCTGCTTGCGATGCGGTCACTGCGCGCGTCATTGGGTCGCACTTCTGTGTTGACGGCCGCGCTTGCGACGGCGGTGGCGATGACAGCAAGCGTTGGCATTATGGTGGGGAGCTTTCGTGAAACGGTGTCGGTTTGGATGAACGATCAACTCAGGGCGGATTTGTATCTGCGGCCGGCGGGCGCGGCGGCTGCAGATCGTCATCCGACTATGAACGTGGAGATCGCGGACAGGATAGAACGGCTCCCCGGCGTGGCGGCGGTGGACCGGTTTCGCGCTTATCCGATCTCCTACGAAGGGTTGCCGGCGACGCTCGCAGGAGGCGAAACAGGCAAAGCGGAAGCGGCGGCTAACACGCGGTTCCCCCCGGGTGAGAATCGCGCAGAGATTTTGCGAAAGCTGCCGTTGGGCGACTATGCGCTGGTGAGCGAGCCGTTTGCAAACAAGCACAACGTGCATGTGGGAAGCAGGTTGGCGCTGCCGCTGGCCGGGGCGATGCAGCACTTCGAGGTGCTTGGGATTTACTATGACTACTCGACGGAGCGCGGGTTTATTGTGCTGGACCGGCGAACTCTGCTGAAGTATTTGCCTGATCCGAACGTTTCGAATTTGGCGGTTTACCTTCAGCCGGGAGCGGATGCGGAAAAGGTTCGCGGGCAGGTTGATCAGGTTATCAGTGGCCGGGCAGTAATGGTGTTTTCAAACAGCGCATTGCGGCGTGCGGCGATTGAAGTGTTCGATCGGACCTTTCGCATTACGTATGCACTCGAAGGGGTTGCGATCGTTGTTGCGGTTATGGGCATAGCAGGTGCGCTTCTCGCGATGGTGATTGACCGCCGCCGCGAGTTTGCGCTGCTGCGTTTCCTGGGCGGCGCGCAGCCGCAGATCCGGCGCATCATTCTGTCGGAAGCAGGTCTGCTGGGTTTACTGGCGAACGGGATCGGCTTGGTTCTGGGCGGGTTCTTGTCGCTGATTCTTATCTTCGTGATTAACAAGCAGTCGTTCGGATGGACGCTTCAGCTTCACTGGCCGGTGGGATTGCTGTTGGCGGCATTGACGGGAGTTTACATTGCGACTCTTCTGGCGGGCCTATATCCGGCGCGAACGGCCACTCGCATGAATCCTATTGAGGTGATTCATGAAGAGTAAGTTTGGAGCGGTGTTGCTAGCGACGGCGCTTAGCTGGGCGCAGAATTGGCAGATTGCGGCTCCGGGTTATCACTACGATTTTCCACGCGATCACTTTAGCCATCCTGATTATCAGACGGAGTGGTGGTATTACACCGGCAACTTGCACGCAGCAGATGGCCACCGCTACGGATTTGAGTTGACCTTCTTCCGCGAGGCGGTGCATGTGACGAAGGACGCGGCGGATGCGGAAGGCGCGACGTGGCGGCCCGATGAGATCTATCTAGCGCACCTTGCCTTCAGTGATATCGATGGCGGAGAGTTTTATCATACGGAGCGTTTGAATCGTGCGGGCCCTGGGCTGGCGGGCGCGACAAACGGGTTGAACGATCCGCAACAGAAGTATTGGAACGGGAATTGGCATGTTCGCTGGAGCGCTCCGAACAGCGATGAACAAGTTTTGGAAGCTGTGACGGAACGCCTCCGGATTGGGCTGACGCTAAAACCGGAAAAGCCGTTCGTGATACATGGGCAGAGCGGGTTAAGCGTGAAAGGCGCGTTGGCGGGCGAGGCGTCCCACTACGTTTCATTCACGCGCATGCGGGCAACGGGCCAGGTGGAATGGAAAGGCACGTCGCGCAAGCTGGAAGGTCTTGCGTGGATGGACCATGAGTTCTTTACGGAGCCGCCAGACAACACGCTGGCGGGTTGGGACTGGTTCGCGATTCAATTGGACAACAAAGAAGAGCTGATGCTTTACTGTCTGCGAACTCGCTCCGGACAGGCAAGCCGTTACTCGTCGGGGACGTACGTTGACGGAGGAGGCAAGGCGCATTTCCTGGGCGCGGGCGATTTTGCATTGACGCCGATCGCGGCGTGGCGAAGCACGCGTTCGGGAGCGAGCTATCCGATTGGCTGGAAGGTTGAAGTGCCGTCGCTCGAACTGGAGCTTAGCGAGCGGGCAGCACTTAAAGATCAGGAGTTGTTCAGTGCGAACGGGATTTCGCCGAGCTATTGGGAAGGCGCGGTCAGCTACGAGGGGCGCAGTCATTCGGAGCGAGTGAGAGGCGTTGGGTATTTGGAGATGACGGGCTACAGCGGTGCTGTGCAGTTGGGCGGCAGGTGAATCAGAGCTGAAGCTCAGGAACGGCGTCAGCCGAAACATTCATCCGTAGAGAAGTCATGAAACGCGAGAGCCACGCCGCGAGTAAGCAGCAAACGACAACTATGCTTAGTGCATAACGCAACGTCAGTGCCTGCGAGGCGAAACCGATGGCCGGTGGTCCGACGATGAATCCGACGTAGCCGATGCCCGTAACGGTGGCGATGCCCGCGCCTGGGTTGACGGATTCAACACGTCCGCCGGCACCGAAGACCAGCGGAATGATGACGGAGAGGCCTGCGCCGGCGACCGCGAATCCGGGAATGGCCCAAGCGGAGGAGTCCATGCTG
>CAXUCT010000412.1:3215-3775 GCA_964249415.1 uncultured Bryobacteraceae bacterium
TACCTCCGGCGGCGGTGAGACATCCGGTGCGGACGGTGCGGTAAGGGCCTAAGCGGGCGGTGATCAAATCACCTAGAAATCGGAAGATGGCCATAGCGGCTGAAAAGGCAGCGTAGCCGGCGGCCGCTCTGCCCTGCCCGGCATGCAAGACCTGCTTGAGATAAAGAGCGGTCCAATCTGAGATGGCTCCTTCGGAAAGCAAGATGCAGAAGCCGATAGCGCTGACAGCGAGCAGAACGGGTGGAATTTTATTGAAGGCGAGTCTGTGATCCTGGTTGAGAATGTCGGGGTGCGTTTGGAGGAGCAGCGGCACAACTGCAATGACGGGGATGACGGTCGACACGGCGCCGGCTACGAAATGCGTGAGCGGGATCGCTCCGTGCGAGGCGGCGAAGCCTCCCGCAGCGGCTCCGCCCATGGCGCCGAGACTAAACATGCCGTGGAAGCGCGACATGGTGGGGCTGCCGAGCGCCTTCTCGACTTCGATTCCCTGCGCGTTCATGGCAACGTCCATGGCAGCGGCAAACACGCCAAAGAGGAACAGTGCCGCTGCCATGGAC
>CAXUCT010000413.1:0-3774 GCA_964249415.1 uncultured Bryobacteraceae bacterium
ATCGACTTGGTAATCCCGAAGATCCACTCCATCGAGAAGAATGCGGCCACCCGTTGGATCATAGAGACGGGCGAGAAGTTTAACTAGCGTCGTCTTACCGGCGCCGTTCTCACCTACCAAGGCGATCTTCTCGCCAGGGAAGAAACGGAAGTTTACGTTGCTTAGAACGTCGCGATCGGCTTCAGGATAGGCAAACGAGACGTTTTCAAAATCGAACCCAATTCGAATAGGCCGCGGCACGGGGAAGGCGTCCAGCTTCGATGCAATGAGTGGGTTTGTTTGGAAAAAATCGAATAAGTCCTTGATAAACAAAGCCTGTTCCGAAACTCCGACAAGGCCCGAGACCAAGCTTTCCATGATGTTCCGCGCACGCGTGAAAGCCCCAACCATGAGCGTTAGATCGCCAACCGTTAGGGCGCCCGCCAGCGCTCTGACCAGAATGAGAGCATAAGCGAGGTAGTAAGCGCCGGTCGGAATCAGGTTCAGTAAAGTGCCATGCCAAGCGCGACGGATTGCCAGATGCCTGTTCTCGGCATAAAAACGTTCAAAGAGCCTTCGCGAACGTTGAGCCAGGTATTCGCCTAGGCCGAAGATCTTGACCTCCTTGGCGCTTTGGCTGCTCGCGCCTAGGTAACGAAGGTAATCCAACTCCCGGCGCTCCGGCGTATACCGGAAGAGCATGGAGTAGTTCAGCATGGCAAAATGCGTTTCACCAAAGAAAACGGGAATGGTGGCAGCTACTAGTAGAACTAGCAGCCAAGGCGCGAAGAAGACCACGGCGGACAACAGCGAGAGCAACGTGAGAAGCTGCTGGAGCATACCGGCTAGCCCGCCGAGCATACCCAAGCGAGCGGTAGTTTGGCGCCGGGCGCGCTCCATCTTGTCGTAAAACACTGGATCTTCGAAGGAAAGTAGGTCCAGCGAGTTGGCGTGCTCCATTAACCGAATGCTCACGTGGTTGGTAAAGCGGTCGCCGAGAAGGCTATCTACCAGCGAGATCAACCGCCCAAAAGTATCCGAAGCTATCGCGAGAAAGAGCTCCAAGATCAACAACTTCCAGATAGCGGAAGATTGGACCGGCTGGTGACGGATGGCCCGTACCACGAGGTCGATGATTAATTTCGAGACCCACAGAGTGGCGAGTGGGAACAATGCTGAGACGCACCGAAGTGCTAGAGTGCTGAGGCTCAGGCCAGGGCTGGTTTCCCAGACCATCTTCAGCAGCGGCGGGACGTGGGCGAGGGCTTTCAGCCGCTCACGCCAGTTTTGCGGCACATCCGCAGTTCGAGGAGGAGCCGGTCTCACTCCTTTGAATGTAGCCGATAAACAAAAGAAAATGCCCATTCTAAGGAATGAGCATCTCCTTTCCTGTTGACAGGCCTCTGGCTTCCCAGAGGTTTACGTTGATGGGAGAATCAAATCTCGACGGTATCGCGACCGTCAAAACTTGTTTGTGATTGGAGTGTAGGGCCAGCGGCAGGTGAAGTCAAGGCCATTTTTCCTGCACCTGAGAGTATCGCTGTAAGTGTTGGTGTACAAACCATTTATAGTTCAGGATGTTTCCGCTTTGCCGGTGGAAAACCAGCGATTTTGTTGTTGAAAAGGTGTGGGCATTCACGGCCAAATGCCAATTTTTCATTAACTTACCCCGTTTGGGAACTAGTCTCCCGTGAGATGCAAAGTGGTCATGGCTTCATCCGCTTCGAGGGTTCCATATCGGCGGCGGTATAGCCGCATGCAGGCGTACATCAGCCCAGCCGTAAGGCTCAGTGCTGAAAGCGCAATGCTGGCGTAAATGATATTTTTGAGCAATCGATACAACGGCTTAATTGGACTAGGCTGGGGTGATTCGTTCCAGGTGATTTTGGCTTCGTACTGCACCCGGCTGAGCAAGGTATCCGCCTGCGCTAGGTTGGCTGACCCGAAAACCACGGCCACGAGCACATCTGATCTTTTTACATGCAAATCCGGCAACATCTTGAACTGGGTTGCGTGGAAGCGCGCCATCTCTGGAGTTGGATAGTCGAAAATTGCCAAACGAACTGCGGAGGCATTGTCTCCCAATTTGTAGTCCGCCACTTGCGCTTCCGCGCCCTGATCGAAGCCAACCTTCGCCGGCGCGAGTTCAGGAGCAAAGGCGGCGAGCGATACCGGGCCCAGAATGTAACGGGCAGAATCCGCCACTAGGCCCTGCCGTGGAAGGAACGTTAAAATGGGAGGTAACGAAGTATCACGTTTATTCGGAAGCGACTTAAGGACCGCGACGACTTCGGGCTTTGTGGGAAATCCGCCATCGAACGCCACAACGTAGTTCTCTTCGCTGATGACGACCCTTTTTCTATCCTGTGTACAGAACGAAGCCAAATCGCAAGGGCGGCCGTTTGCGGAACGAAGCCATTCCCACGCACCCAAGGCACCCGTCAGGTCTTTCATCCGGTAAGTGGTGACCGTCAGCTTCCCCTGCGGGCCCGTTTGGGTCTGAAGGAGCCCGTATTCATGCCAAAGGGCGGCATCATTGGCTAAAGCAGAGCTGGCCAGGATGAGCAACGCGAAGGCTAGCTGGTAACGCCGTGGCATTTCTTGTACTTCTTCCCACTGCCGCAAGGGCAAGGATCGTTGCGGCCCACTTTAGGCGCGCTCTTATTCACAGTCTGCGGCTGGCTATTTGCCTCGCCGCCGGTGAACTGAAGTTCCGCCAGTTCGCGATCTTTCTTGCGCTGTATATTGCGGGTCAGGTCGAGCACTGACTGCTGGGCTTCACGCTGCTGTGCCTGCACATGAGCAGCAACGAGTTCCGCCTCCTCTTCAGCTTCTTCCTCAACATCTTCGCCGTTTTCATCAGAGCCGAATTCCGGATAGGGCAGAGGGGGCTGACTGTCGAAGCCATCGGGGCCGCCCGGCCCCCCGGTTTCAATGCGCATGAAATACAGGAACTTGATGGTCTCGTCTTCAATCCGGTCCATCATGTCCTGGAACATGGTGAAGGATTCCTTCTTGTACTCAATCAATGGATCCTTTTGGCCGTAGCCGCGAAGACCAATCCCTTCCTTCAGATGATCCATCGAGAGAAGGTGATCTTTCCACTGATTGTCGACCACGTTCAGCATGATAATGCGCTCGGCTTGGCGCAAATTATCAGGACCAATCATGCGCTCTTTTTCGTCATAGCGTGCGCTGATCAGATCCGTCACTTTGGTTTCGACGTCCCGGCGGGGCACGCCTCCCAGTTCGTCCAGATCGATTTTGGCGCCAAACTGGTTCAGCAAGGCGGTCTGCAAGCCAGTGAGATCGTATTGGTCGTAGCGCGCGTTCTCAGGGCAGTAAGTGTCGATGAAGCTGCCGATGATTCCATGCACGATCTCGACAATGCGCTCTTTCTGATTTTGGCCTTCCAGTAACTGCCGGCGCATGGAGTAGACGGCTTGGCGTTGCTTATTCATCACGTCGTCGTATTCGAGAACGTGCTTGCGCGAGGCGAAGTGCTGCGCTTCAACGGCTTTCTGCGCGGCGGCAATGCGTTTGGTGATCAGACGCGATTCGATAGGCACATCTTCTTCCATGCCGAGACGCAGCATAAGATTCTGCATGCGTTCGCCACCGAAGATTCGGAGCAGGTCGTCCTGCAATGAAAGATAGAAACGCGAGCTGCCGGGGTCTCCCTGACGTCCGGCGCGTCCACGCAACTGGTTATCGATGCGCCTGGACTCGTGGCGTTCCGTGCCGAGAATGTGCAATCCGCCGAGCCCAACCACCTCATCATGCTCGGCTTGAATC
>CAXUCT010000414.1:0-616 GCA_964249415.1 uncultured Bryobacteraceae bacterium
GGCTAGTCCTGGATCAACCGTACGTTGTTTGCTCGCCATAGTTTAGTAGAGTCTGAAAACCCCGCCTATATACAAGATAAGCGCCGCGTAAATCCCGGCCGCCATATCGTCGCTAATAATGCCAATCCCTCCCGGTAGGCGCTCCAAATTACGTACGGGCCATGGTTTCCAGATATCAAATACACGAAAAAGCACTAGCGCCGCGATCCAACTTCTCCAATAGAGAGCTGTGGTGCCTAAAAGCGTGACCCATTGCCCCAGCACTTCATCCACCACAACTAAACCCGGATCGTCGCTGCGGACCAGCCGCGCTGTACGAGTCGCTGCCCAAATCCCGGGACCCAGCAACACCAATGTCAGTATCAGGAAAGTAAGACGGCCACTACCGAAGAGCGTATGCAGCAGAACTGCAATCAGAATTGCCGCTAGTGAGCCCACCGTGCCCGGGCCCCAAGGGAAGTAGCCGCATCCAAACCAAGTGGCGATCGCTAGCGCCAGCCGTTTCACTGAACCGGACCTTCGAACGGCTCCGCTTCTTCTGTGTCCTCGAACTCGCTCGAATGGTTTGGTTTCGAAACCACGTACTTTTCAGTCGCCCAGTTGCCGAGATCAATCG
>CAXUCT010000414.1:626-3764 GCA_964249415.1 uncultured Bryobacteraceae bacterium
ACGTAGCTGGGTCAGGCCCATGCCTCTATTATCGGGCAGGTAAAATCGCGCGAAGCGTACTCGACGGAAGAATCGGGAACTGTATCAGCGCTCGCTCGGGCGTTACATACTGATGCTCCGGCGCGTCCACCAGCTCACCCACCAAGTCATAATCGTGAGCCTCCCTAATGCGTATCATGCGGATCTCACCAAGCCGCGGCTCACCCTCGCCGAAATCATTGATGTAACAAACCCCGTCAATCTCAGGAGCTTGCGTCGGGAGGCGCGCCTCCCACAGCAGTTCGGTCTCTTTTGAGGGACCTTCCACCAGCACCGGCGCCCGGCTGCCTACCAGCCGCTTGTTGCGTTCGAGTGAAACCCGCCGCTGCAAAGCCATCAGCTTGCGTTTACGTGCGTAGATCGTCCGCTTGTCCACCTTGGCATCCAGCAGAAAACTTCCGCTCGTCTCTTCATCGCTGTAGGAGAACACACCCAAACGATCAAACCGCGCTGCCTGAACAAACTGGCAAAGCGCGTCGAAGTCCGCCTCTGTCTCGCCCGGAAAACCAACGATCATGCTTGTGCGAATCGCTACGCCCGGAATAGTTGCGCGAATGCGTTCCACTAACTTCAGGAAAATGTCGCCCGTGCCCCCTCGCTTCATGCGCTTCAAAACCGGCGCGCTCGCATGCTGCAGCGGCATGTCGACGTACTTCACCAGCGAATCGTGCGCCGCAATCGTATCCAGCAGCTTCTGTGTCACTCGATTCGGATACGCGTATAGAAATCGAACCCACTTAGGCAGTTCAGTCGGTATGGATGCCAAGCGGCCCAGTAACTCCGCCAACCCATCCTTCACGCCCAGGTCTTCGCCATAACAGGTCGTGTCTTGCCCGATAAGATTGATCTCGCGCACGCCCATCGCAAACATGCGCGTTGCCTCATTCAACACGCTTTCAAACCGGCGGCTTCGGAACTGGCCTCGAAACTGGGGAATGACACAAAAAGAGCACGGATGGTCGCAACCCTCGGCGATTTTGATGTAAGCCGAATGCCGTGGCGTCGTGAAGACCCGCGCGGTCAAGTCATGATAAAGGTAAGGCTCCGGAGCCTCTTGCTTCGGACGCAGACCCTCACATAGGGCCGTGATCTGCCCCAGCTCATTAGTCCCTAGCACCGCGTCCACTTCGGGCATGTTTCTCTGGATGTCAGACCGATACCGCTCCACCAGGCAGCCCGCCACCACCAACCGCTGCGCCTTGCCCGTCTTCTTATACTCGGCCATCTCGAGGATGGTATCGACGGACTCCTGCTTTGCCGGATCAATAAAACTGCAGGTGTTGACGACGATCACATCGGCATCAGCCGGATGCGGCGTCAACTCGTGCCCGTCGGCGGCAAGTTGGCCCATCATAACCTCGGTGTCAACCAGGTTCTTGGGACAGCCGAGGCTCACAAATCCTATTTTCAAGACTTAGTTCGTTCCGGGAGAGAATTGGCGGAAGGCCGCGAGAACTTTATTTTAGCAGGACAATGAGGTTCCACGAACACGATGAATCGCACGCTGAGCGGCTTGCCCGAGGGGCGAGATCTTGAACGAGTCAGTATCAATTCCGAGTGGCAGCGGCATCTTACAGAATAGTGATGCGCCCCTCCATGGGGCAGCGGTACTGGTCTAATAAGGGGGTTCTGAATGGCTATTCAAGGTTTGGTTCACGTTCGGAAGGCATTGAACGCACTTAATCCCAAGCAGATTCGTGAAATGAGCGAGCGTTCGGCGCGAGTCGAATTGCACGCTGCTAGTCAGGAATCTTACGAGCGGATGGAGAGTTTCTTTCTGTGCGAGTTGAGCCCGGCGCGACGGCAGCAATCGGCAATGCTTCTGACGCGCGCGCCGATTTCGACGCTCGGCCCAGGGGCTGCGCTCGCGGTTTATGACGAAGGCGTCATCGCTCCTGCGGGCGCGCTCATTTTTCATCCCACCAGGACTGATGATTTCATTAAGAAAGCCCTGAAAACACACGAGGATTTGGGGATTGCTCTGGCAAAGTCCTTCCACCCTTTCCGGCGTCCCTTTGTGGAAATGGTCATTCACAAGACAGCGCGCGAGAATGCAATGTTTTCGCTGGCTACCGCGTTGCCCGACGTGATCCCAAGCCTTATCGAACTGCCTTGGGCGGTCGCCGAATTTGCTTCCGACACGGCATTCCTTACGATGAATCAGGTCCGGATGGCATTCTTGATCGCTGCGGCAAGTGACCGCGAGGTAGGCTACCGGGAGCAGAAGTCCGAGATCGCCACCGTAGTCGGAAGCGCTTTTGGCTGGCGCGCTCTGGCGCGGCAAGTGGTGAGCAAAATACCTTTCGGAGGAGGGCTGGTCGGAAAAGCGGCCGTGGCCTATGCGGCGACACAAGTTCTAGGCTTATCCCTCGATCATTTCTATAACATCGGATTCACCTACACGCGCGAAGAGCGCAATCATCTTTACGCCGACGCCTTTCGCCAGGGTAAAGCAGTTGCGGCGCGTATTTTACGACACTTGCGGCCTGACTTAGCAGCGAAGTACGCGGAGGCGGCCCGGCAAAATAGGCCGCCGGGTACAGCTTCGCACTTTGCCGGACGATAAAATAGACAAGGCGGTTGTGAAACCTGGAATCGTGTTCCATGTTAGTTCAGTAGAATTGGGAGTGCATTCATGAGAAAAAAGTTAGTGATTTCGCTGCTTGCCATAGCGGGTTTATTAAGTGCGGACACGTTGGTGCTCCGGAACGGGAACCGTTTAGAAGGTAACTATGTGGGTGGAGACAGCCGCGTCGTTCGTTTCGCTGTTGGAAGTCAGATCAACACGTACGGGGTGAACGACATAGAAGCAATTCGCTTCTCCAATGGCTCCCAAGGATACGGACCAAGCGCGTCTTACCCGCAGAATTCAAATCCCAATTACGGGCGGCGTGAAGGCGACTATCCGCCACCGAATGGCGGCTATGGGCAAAACCGTCCGTCCGACGGCTATGGAGCTGCGCCGGTAAATGGGCCGATGGGGCTTGAGGTGCCTGCCGGGACGGAAGTTGTGGTACGGCTGATCGATGGCGTGAATTCGGAGCGCGATAACTTGGGACAGACCTATCGGGCGACGATTGATGAGCCAGTGGTTGTGAA
>CAXUCT010000415.1:0-325 GCA_964249415.1 uncultured Bryobacteraceae bacterium
ATGAACTGGAATCCGGGTAGCCCCACCGCATCATAAGAAAGATGATCCGTGCCGCCCGTATTGCGTATAGAGACCGTCGTCGCGCCCAAATCCCTGAACGGCGCGAGCCAAGCCTCAAAGACCGGCCGTAGCATGTCATTCCCTTGCAGATACACGCCGCGAATCTTGCCCGTTCCATTGTCGTAGTTGAAGTAGCCAGAGACTTTCGCGTGCTCCGCTGTCAGCTTCATCGTTTCCGGATCGCCGAAGTGTTCCTTCACGTAGGCCTTCGATCCCAGCAGCCCTTCTTCTTCGCCGCCCCAAAGAGCAATCCGCACCGTGCGGT
>CAXUCT010000415.1:335-3750 GCA_964249415.1 uncultured Bryobacteraceae bacterium
ATTGCCTTCAAGATGCGCACCACTTCCATCATTACAGCGCTGCCCGCGCCATTGTCCGTCGCGCCCGTACCGCCGTGCCAGGAATCGAAATGCGCGCCCAGCATCACCACCTCGTCTTTGTGCTTTCCTGTACCTGGAATCTCCCCGGTGATGTTGAACGAATCCGGATTGTTGTTTACAATCTCGTTCTGAATATTGAACTCCAGCTTCACCGGAACGTTATGCGCCAGCAGGCGCGCAATGCGGTTGTACTGCTCCGGCATCAGCCCCACTCCAGGCACCGATACAGGCTTTTGGAGATCATAGCTGCCGCCGGACTGAGCGAAGATCGTGCCGCCCGAACCGTGGTTGCTCGCCGACACCACCAGCAGAACGCCTTCCTCGCGCATAAATTGTGCAATTTTCGCCTGCAATCGTAAACGCTCTTCGCGGGTCTGCGCCAGAGCGGAGGCAGGCCGCGCGCCGTCAGATGGTGAGCGTCCCGGCTCCGGCGCCTGCGCCAAGTCACCCAACTCTGCGTCGCTATAGCGCCGTCCCTCCGCCGCAGTGGGAAGCTGCAAATCCAGCGGATCGCTGGTCATCACAATTTTTCCTTTCAGCTTGCCCTTCCACTTTTCCATGTCAGCGTCCGCGTGAATCGGCGCCACAATCGGCTCGCCCGTGATGGCCCCGTTCGTCCCTTCTGTCCACGCCAGCGGAATCCCCATCAACGCCGAAAACTGCGGCTCCACTATGTGCGCTTCAAAGTATCGGCACTGCCAGCCGCGCCCGAAGGGACCCCACTTTTCTTCTTTCACGTTCGTTAAACCGTATTCCTGAAGCCTCTTCACCGCCCAATCGCCCGCCGCCTTGAAGTTAGGCGATCCGGTCAAACGCGGACCATACATGTCTGTCAGGTAGAACATCGTGTCCATTACCTTGGAATCGGAAAACGCCTCTGCCCGAATTTGGTTGACAACCGCAAGATCCACCTTTTCCTCTGCTATCAGAAGCAGCGGAATGGCCAGCACGGCGAGAGATAGAGTAAACGATCGAGAAACAAACATATTGCGTTCAAATCATAACGAGTCCTACCCCGTATAGGTTACGAACCGGGGTAAAAACCGACGCACAAACGCGACGCAGCAGGCACTAAGCTCTGCTTAGTGTTGCAATAAAGACACACCAGCATAGCTCGAAGCTGCTTAGAATCAACCAATTACCGCAGATCTGTTATTCTGTTCTCGTCTGCATGCACTGTGAAATGACCATTGGTCGTCCGGTAGAAGCCGAAGGCGTTGGCCTTCACCATGGTGCGCCGGTTCACCTCCGCATCGCCCCCGCGCCCCCGGGCACCGGCATCGTCTTCATCCGCACTGATCTCGATAACGCGCGCATCCAGGCGAGTTGGGAGTACGTCTCGCGGGTTAGTTATGCCACCAGCTTGATGCATCCCAAGGGCATTTTCATCTCCACTACAGAACACCTGCTTAGCGTTCTGTACAGCATGGGCATCGACAATGCGTTCATCGAGCTGGACAACCTCGAAGTTCCCATTCTGGATGGCAGCGGTTTGCCTTTCGTCGAGCTTCTCGAAAGAGCAGGCCGGCGCGAATCCCGCCGCTTGCGACGCTACATGCGCATTGTGAAACCGGTCAGCGTCGAATCGAACGGAAAGAAAGTGGCCATTCTGCCGTGCGACACCTTTCAACTCCGCTGCCACAATTTTTTTGATCATCCGCTAGTCGGTGAGCAAGTCCTTGAACTCGAAGTCACCCCGGCTGCCTATGCCAGCAAAATCGCGCCCGCCCGGACGTTTGGCTTCGAATATGAACTTGATCAGATGCGCGACATGGGCTTAATCCGCGGCGCAACGCTCGACAACGCCATTTGCTTCACGCGCGAAGGCGTCGCCAACCCGGGCGGACTCCGCTTCGCCGACGAGTGCTGCCGTCACAAAGCCCTGGATCTAATTGGCGATCTGGCGCTCATCGGACGCCCTCTGCTTGGCCTAGTAGTAGCCGAAAAAGCCGGACACGCCATGCACGCCGCCCTAGTCAACAAAATCATGTCCGACCCTTCGCTCTACGAGATAGTCACCCTGAGCCGCGCGGCAGCGTAGCGTTCAGCGCGGCGTCTCAACTGGCGTAACGCGTTTCGCCCCGCACGCGTCTCATCGCCAACTCTCCACACGAAGTTTATGCCCATACGCGCCTTCGGCAACGATGTTCGTTACGCACTTCGCACCATGCGCACCAATCTCGGCTTTACGCTGATTGCAATTGGCGCTTTAGCCCTCGGCATCGGCGCCACCACCGCCATCTTCAGCGTCGCGGACGCCGTCATCTTCAAGCCGCTGCCGTTTCCAAACGCCCGTCGCCTCGTGCAGATCCGAACTGTGTCTCAAACGAATGACGAACCGCAGAATTGGGTGCCGTATCGCGATGTCGTCGATTGGAACGCCCGCAACCGTACCTTTGACACCATCGGCGGCTACCGCTTCGCTCTCCTGAATCTCCCGTCGGCGACCGATCCCGTAGCCTTGTACGGCGCAGCTATCACCTACAACCTGTTTCCGGCGCTGGGCGTTCAGCCGCTGCTGGGGCGCAACTTCCGCGCGAGCGAAGACCGCCCCGGCCATGCTCAGGAGATCCTCTTAAGTCATGACCTGTGGGTCAATCGCTTCAGTTCCGATCCGCAAATCGCCGGTAAAACGGTCAGTCTGATTGGCCGCCCGGAGTCCGATCAGTACACCATTGTTGGAGTGATGCCGGCCGGCTTTAATTTCCCGCTCAGCGTGCCCAACAGTGTCACGCTGCCTTCCCGGCAAATGGCCTACTGGATTCCGCTTGGCGCCGAACCCACTCGCGAGGGTAAAGCCGTTGCCTACGTCATTCCCGTTGGCCAGCTTCGGCCCGCAATTTCAACCGCGAGGGCCCAGTCGGATCTCGCATCTGTGGCCGCGCAGCTCGCCCACGAATTCCCCGGCACCAACCTCGGTCTCGGTGTCAACTTAACGCCCTTGAACGACAGCTTGCTCGGACGAACGAAACCCGCGCTCCTCCTTCTGCTGGGCGCCATCGGACTAGTCGTCCTCATCACCTGCGCGAACATCGCCAATCTCCTGCTGGCCCGGGCACTAGGCCGCTCGCGAGAAACCGGCATCCGGCTCGCGCTCGGCGCCTCCCGCTGGAGATTAGTGCAACAGTCCCTCACGGAGAGCCTGCTGCTCTCTGTCTGCGGCGGCCTCCTCGGTCTTCTAGCCGCGCACAGCATGTTGGCTCTGCTGCTTCGTTTAGCTCCGCAAAATCTCCCGCGCCTCAACGACACCCACATCGACCTCGGCGTCCTTCTCTTCGCGGCCGGGTTATCCATCGCCACAGGCTTGCTGTTCGGCAACCTCCCCGCACTCAACGCCGCCCGCATGGACGTGAAC
>CAXUCT010000416.1:0-3304 GCA_964249415.1 uncultured Bryobacteraceae bacterium
CGGCAATCTCCTCATAGCTGGGACTGTAGCCACGCTTGTCGATGAACGACGAGATAAAATACAAGACTTCCTTTTGCCTTCGTGTTAACGCCATGTGCTTCGCTCCTTATTCCAGTTTTGGCGAATAAAGATCGAAAGTCAACCGCAAAGTTCAGGAAATGCATGTAGCTCGCAAGAGAGTCGCCGCGCCTCAGTTCATGTTCATGCCGCACATGCCACCCTGGCACATGCCGCCACCACACGTTCCGCCACCGCAGTCCGCCATCGATTCCGAGCTCGCCTTAGCGCTGCCGGCATGCGCTGAGAACGTGGAATACTAGTCGTTAGATGATCTTGGCCGCAGGATGGGCAATAGATCGCGTTCGGCTCAACGGAGCGGCGAACTAACTTCTCGAACTTAGTCCCGCAGTCATCGCAAGCATATTCGAAGATCGGCATGCAACCAAGCTAGCAGAAACGTGACTTTTGGCCCTCTTTTGCCGAAATATAATGTAGATATGCTCCGCAGGCAATTCTTCAAAAACGGTTTTTATCTGATGGCGGGCGCTGGGCTGACCTTGCGCGCCGGAACCCTCAGGATGGTCAAGATCATCGAATTCAGCAACTCTGGTCAGCCAAAAGGAGAAGTGAAAGTGGATAAGGTAGCTAAGTCGGATGCCGAGTGGAAGAAGCAGCTCACGCCCGAAGAGTTCGAAGTGGCGCGCCACGCCGGAACCGAGCGCGCTTTTACAGGTAAATATTGGAACAACCACGAACACGGCGTTTATCGCTGCGTCTGCTGCGAAAATGCCCTGTTCTCGTCGGACACCAAGTTTGAATCAGGCACTGGCTGGCCCAGTTTCTGGCAGCCAATTGCCAAAGAGAACGTCGCCACCGAGGGAGACTCCAGTATCGGGATGATGCGCACCGAAGTCCGTTGCGCAAAGTGCGATGCTCACTTGGGCCACGTGTTTGATGACGGACCTAAGCCAACTGGTTTGCGCTACTGCATGAACTCGGCTTCGCTCGATTTCGTTAAAGGCTAGCGACCTGTCGCCTCTGGTGTGCAATGAACGGCCTTGGATCATACATTAACGGGAACTCTTAGATTGCACAAGGCGGTGCCATCCCGCTTCGTTGACCAATCGCGGGACGTCATCGTCTACCTTCCTCCTGATTACAATTCCGAACCGGAGAAAAGCTATCCGGTTCTTTACCTGCACGATGGGCAGAACCTATTTGACGCGGCAACAGCTTTTCTAGGCAATGAATGGGGCCTAGACGAAGTTGCCGAGGAGCTCATTCGGAGCGGCGCCATTGAGCCGCTCATCATTGTCGGCATTTACAACGCCGGCGAAAAACGGATAACTGAATACACACATGTCCGTGATCGTGGGGGACGCGGCGGCGGGGCACCAGCTTACGCACAGATGATCGTTAAGGAGCTGAAGCCTTTCATCGACGGTGAATATCGAACGCTCTCTGACGCAGCGAGTACCGGGGTCGGTGGATCTTCGCTCGGTGGCTTGGTAAGCCTTTACTTGGGTCTGCGTTATCCCAACCTCTTCGGCAAGCTCATTGTTATGTCGCCTTCCGTCTGGTGGGCTAATGCAGCCATCTTGCGGGATACGCGGAAGCTGCAGCGTAAATCAGAACAGAAGATTTGGCTGGACATCGGCACGTGCGAAGGGCAGGACGCGGAGGAATGCGTTCGCAACGCCAGGGCTCTGCGGGACGCTCTGATGGAGAAAGGCTGGCAGCTGGAGCATGATTTGCGTTTCTTAGAAGACGAAGGCGCGGGACACGACGAAGAGGCTTGGGGCTGCCGCATGCGCGATGCATTAGCATTTCTGTTTCCCGGCGCGGCGACGTAAGCAGTACATCGATACTCGTTACAGGTATGCGGTTTTCTTTCGCGAATAACGGCGACCCCGAGTCGTGGGCGTCGCGAATGCGCCGGGGCCGTCTGGCGCAATTTCTGGAGCTGCTCCCCCACGACGGGAACGGCACAAAAATTCTGGATGTAGGGGGCACGGAGAAGTTCTGGACGAGTGTCTGGAATGAGCACTGCGAAAGGCTGTCCATCACGCTGCTCAATTTGACCGCAGCACCGGTCTGTGGAGAGTTGCCGATTCTATCGCTGGCTGGGGATGCGCGTGATCTGTCGCAGTTCCACGCAGCGGAATTTGATCTATGCTTTTCGAACTCTGTCATTGAGCATGTCGGCACACTCGCCGACCAGCGGGCTATGGCCAACGAGGTTCAACGCGTGGCGCAGGGCTATTTTATTCAGACTCCCTACCGCTACTTCCCTTTGGAGCCTCATTTTCACGTACCGGGTTGGGCGCAAATGCCTGTTTGGTGCCGAACAGCACTTCATCAAAAAATGAATTTAGGTTGGTTTTCCGCCGAGCCTGATTATATGAAGGCGCGAATGGACGTGGAGCAGATCCGTTTGCTCTCAGTGCGCGAATTCCGCTCGTTGTTTCCCGCTGCTGAGATTCGGTTGGAGAAAATTGGCCCACTAGTGAAATCGATGATTGCGGTCCGGCCCACCACCACGTGCGGTAGCCAGTTTGATTCCTTAATACGCGCCACTGGGGCTTAGCAGGGTCTGAGCAGTGCGCAGCAGAATGTAGATATCCAGCCATAGAGACCAGTTGCGAATGTAGTAAGTGTCTTCCATCTCCTGAACTCGCAAGTTGCCGTTGCTACGCTCGGACACTTGCCATAGGCCTGTCAGACCCGGCATCACACTGGCGCGTAGCGTTCGAAAACTATCCGGGAAGCTGCCGAGATGGTAATACGGAAATGGCCGCGGACCTACCAGGCTCATGTCGCCGCTTAGGACATTCCAAAGCTGCGGCAACTCGTCCAAACTGTAGCGCCGCAGGAACCATCCCAAGCCCGGCAAGATGCGAGGATCCGTTTTGAGCTTGTAGTACTGTAACCAGTTCGCTTTCTCTTGCGGATGTGACTCGAGATAGGTCTGCAGCAGGCGTTCGGCTTCCGGATACATTGTTCTCAGTTTGTACACCGTAATGGCCTTGCCGTCTTGACCTTCGCGCTCCTGCCGGAAAAATGCCGGCCCGGGGCTGATCAGTTTGATCAAGGCGGCGCAGACTGCTATGAACGGCGCTGTTAACAAGAACAATGGAAATGCGACTGCATAATCAAGAATGCGTTTGAGGAGCCGGTTGGAGGAGATCAGGAGATTCTTCCGCACCTCCAGGCCGAGCACGCCCCCAAGATCGCGTGAGGTGATCCACAGACTTTGAATTCCGAAGAGATCTGGAATGAGAATAATATTCGGAAACGAGAGACT
>CAXUCT010000416.1:3314-3729 GCA_964249415.1 uncultured Bryobacteraceae bacterium
CACGCTCTCGATTCATTCCCGGCATGGCGACGAGAACGACACGCGCCCGCCCTTCAAAGGCGCCCACCGAGGAAAGCGGCCCGACAACGGGAATGCCTTCAATTGTTCTGCCCCACTTGCTTGGATCGTCGTCAAGAATACCTACGGGCACGAAACCCAAATCGTTTTCTTGCTGCAGTGTTCTGGCAACTAAAGCGCCTGTTTTTCCACCACCTAGAATGATGACGGGCTGTCCGCACACGCCGCGCTCAACCAGCTTCTTCCGCAACAGGCGCTCCAGGACCGTCGGGATGATGAGCGCGAACAGCATCGTGCTCAGAAGTACGCCGCGCGACCATTGCCGCTCCTCAAATATGTAGTTCCACGTCAGCAGAACAGAGAACACGAAAAGCGTTGCATAGACACGCGCGCGCAG
>CAXUCT010000417.1:0-3710 GCA_964249415.1 uncultured Bryobacteraceae bacterium
AAGATAATGCGCCCCCAATTCTTTTGCTTCATGCGGGGCAAGTAATGGCGGCTGAGGCGAACCCCACTCAAAACGTTCACCTCGAAAAAACGAAGCCAATCCTCGTCGGAGATCTGCTCGAACGGCTTAGGCTCAAAGATGCCGAGGTTGTTGACCAAAATATCCACCTCACCGAAACGCGTGGTGGCTCCGCGGGTACCGGCCGCGGTACCCAGGTCAACGGCCAGCGCTTGAATCTCGTCGGAGCCGGTCCTTGCGTGAAGCTTCTGCACGGCTTCCTCGACCCTCTGCTTCGTGCGGCCGTTCACGATGACACTGGCGCCTTCGCCGGCCAAAGCTTCGGCGATGTCATATCCAATACCGGCTGTCGATCCCGTGATAAGCGCGCGCTTGCCTTTTAGTTGAAGGTCCATAGTTAGCCAGATGACAGTGATTAGTGTAATGATTCTACCCGGCGGCCGATCCCGATGCTCCGGCACAAAGCAGGTAAAGGCACCATAGGTAGAGATGGACATCCGTGGATGGGACGAGTGGTACCGGTCAAAGAACAGTAATGCGGAAGATATCGATGCTACACCGGCCAAACTGGTACTCGGGACGGCGCAGCGCCTGAAGCCGGGCCTTGCTCTTGACTTAGCTTGCGGTGCCGGGCGCAATGCGCTGTGGCTTCGAAAACGGGGCTGGCAAGTGACGGCGGTAGATGGCGCGGCCGCGGCGATAGAGACCCTTCGGGCGCGAGCAGCCGAGCAAGGCCTTGCCATAAACGCCAAAGTAGCCGACCTTCAGACCGGCTACCGCATTGACGAGGCAAGCTGGGATCTGATTGTGATCGCGTATTACCCGCAACAGGATCTGTTGGAGGCGGCTAAGCAGGGCGTGAAACCCGGAGGCGTGCTGCTGACGATCGTGCACACGACCGAGGGCGAGGAAGAACCGAATGAGTCACGCCTCAGGCCGGGCGAGCTGAAGCGCAATTTCGCAGGGTGGGAGATCGAACATGAGTACGAAGGCACGCCCCACGATTCAGCACACAAGAGGCGGGTAGCGGAGATTGTCGCGCGAAAACCGATGCCGTAGTTCGCCGCGCTAAGCCGCCTCGCGATCCAAGCCCGTTCGGAGCCCGGAGAGACATTACGCCGTAGCGGCCGCTGCAAGTTCCTGCCGTACAGCCCAGGCAGCATGGGCATCGATATTTACCAGCCGCAGGCCTTCGCGGCCGCACGCGCAAAGGCTGCCGTCGAATTCCGCCGTGAGACCGGTTGGAACGGCCTTGCGGAAAGGACCGTCCACCAGCAGCTTGTCCTGTGCAAGGGAGAAGCTGGCGCCTGGTTCGATGTGCCATCCTTCGTGAGCTTCGCACTCTGAAGCCAGCAGCCTGCCACGCCCGCCCAGGAACAGTTCATATACGGGAACCCCGAACGCCTGCCACAACGATACTCTCAGCACATCACTGAGTGGAGTGCGGCCGCATTGGGTCATCACGAATACAGCGTGGTCGATACTGCCTAGGTCCAAGGCGCCGGCACCGGTGCGGCGGTAAAGACGTTGCAGGTCGGACGCCGACCCCACCAGAACCTCGGGGCGAAAACTTCGAAGCTGATGCCAGTGCTCGCGCGAGAAAGGCTGGGCTGGATCAAAGGGCTTCGAAACGGAACTGATTTGGGCAATTCGTTGATTCGATGAAGCGGGGAAAGGGAGAACTCGCTTCTGAAGGCGAAATTTGCTGAGGTTCGTAGGGAATGAGAGCATGACGAATACCAGAAAGGAAGTTCGGTGTCTCAACGATAGTTCGTGTCAGGATATTCTGGGCGCGCCTAAGGGTTTGCGGCTGGGTTATGCCGCTTTACACCCGGAGCCATACCATATTCTGGGGTGTGAACGATGTTCCTGACACCGGCAGGTTGCGTCTTAGCTGCTGTCCTCCTTTCCGGGTACCGCGTTCAAGCGTTTGAGCCGCCCACTGCAAAGGGCCCAACGTCGCTGACCAAGAACTTCGGGGACACGTAAAGTCGGTTCGAGTGGAAGAGAGCAGCAGGGAGGACGGTTCGCGGACACTTGTTGAAAGAAGCATTTTTGACCGGAGCGGTCGAATGCTCGAGACCGCGCACGTAATTGATATGTCCTTAGATCACGTTGCTTACCAAGTGTTCCGCTACATCTACGATTCACAGGGCCGTATCAGCGAGGAAGATGCGTTTGAGGTCAGCTCTTTGCAAAGCGGAGCAAAGCCGATGGAGTCACAGCGTCACACTTACAAGTTCGATTCGGAGGGTCGCTGCATCGAGGAACAGACGATTGATAGCGATGGCGAATCTTACGGTGCCACAACCTATGAATACAACAGTCAAGGAGACCGGTCTAGAGAAAGAACCTACTCGTTCGCGGGTCAGATCGTGTCTATTCAAGACCGGAACTATGGACCGGACCACCGGCTTCTGTACGAGAACATTAGGGAGAACCGTGCGGGTGAAGGCTCGCTGCTCAATCATCGGTGGTCGCGTGAGCACCGGTACGACGCTCAAGGAAACCAGACCGATATGTTCTCCTACCAACAAGGCGTTCCGGAAGCACATTGGGTCTGGACGTACGACGAACGCCGGCGGCTAACTTCCTCACAACTGATAGTTTCAGACCCGGCAAAGGATCAGCATGCTTATGGAAGCTGCGGCGACTGCGGCTTATCCTCGGGCAAAACGATCTATAAGTACGACAATCACGACCGAGTCACGGAGGAGCGGGTGTTTCAGCCTGGCAATAAACTGACAGGCCTAAGTCGCTATAGCTACGACGACCATGGCAATCGCACGCGGGTATGGGTCTATAAATTTGGATCCTCTCAAGCGAGCCGGCAGAAAACGATTCAAAAGTTGGACGGAATGGAACAGGTGGTGACCTGGACAAACGGCCTGCCGACAAACACGTTTTCGTACGATTCTCGCGGGAACTGGATCAAGATGGTGTCTACTCGCCAAACCGGCTCTCCAGATGCCAAGGCGCCAATCACTTCCATCACGTATCGTGTTATCGAGTACTACTGAACGGCTGGCGAAAGCGTGGAATACATTTCGGGACGTTCACAACTTCTTATACAGTTTGAGATGTGAAGTTCGAGGTCTGCGTAAATGCAACCCGCGGCTGGAGGAAGCTTTCCAGATTGTCGTGCAGGATCTGAGAGGCCTGGTGCTTCTCAAGTCCAATCTCATACAGAGCAGTAGCTTGCTCCTCGAAAATCGCGGCGTGCCAACCTCGCGGGAAGAAGCTGGAATCGGTACCGAACAGGATGCGTTCCAGGCCGAGCACATCAATCGAGCGGCGAAAAACGGAGCGCAGGTCAAGGCCTTCATACAGCATCCAGCGATTGCTGCTCGAAGTATCGAGATAGACGTTGGGGCAAAGATCCGCCAGCATCAGAGCTTCGCGTAGCAAACCGGCTCCAAAGTGCGGAACAAGGAAGCGGATGAGCGGGAAGTGCAGCGCGACAGGATGGAGATCAAGCGGGTTCGAGTAGCGCATGTTGAACTGGCTAGGCAGGCCCAATTTGTTGCGGACGCCCACGCTGATAGCTCCGCAGTGCACGAAAACGGCCAGCCGGGCGTCCGAGGCAGCTTCGAGCAGGGGGACCACGCGCGCATCGGTAATAGAGTACGTATGCATCGCGGGAAACAGGCACATGCAATGAAGATGCGGATTCCGAGCGGCACTCTGAACAC
>CAXUCT010000418.1:0-909 GCA_964249415.1 uncultured Bryobacteraceae bacterium
TGTTCTGCTTCTTCTGCGTCTCAATTTCGGAAACGAGTATGGCCGGTGAAACGGCAGAAACCGGTATGCTGCCCGATTCAGCCCCACAGTAGCCGTTGAACACGCCGGCATGGTCCGAAGTAGCAACAATTTTTTGAAAGCTTGCCAGCGGCGTGCCCACGATGTCCACCCCCCGAATCAACTCGTCCGGCCGGCTATCGGGAAAGACGCGATACACCACTAATGGCACAACGGTGAACGCCTGCAGTCCTTGCCGACCGGTTGTCGTGTATCCGCTTGAGACTTCCTCAAAATACAACCCATACGGCTTTCCTTGCCGCTTGATCTCATCAACCAGCTTCGCGCGCAATTCGGCGTCCGAAACCTGCTTGGAAGACTCTACAATCAGATTCGATTGCCGCGCCACTACTTCAAATCCGGCCTGCCGACTGCCGTGTCCGTTCGACTGCTTGAACTCTCCGACGGGCGAGCGCGACAGAAGAAATGTTTTCAGCACGCCTTTGTCCACCACTGTTACGGGGCGGGCCTTTACGCCTTCATCGTCGTACTCATAAAACCCAATCAGGTCGGCGCCGTTGTAACTAGATTTTGTGGCATCGAACTGAACGTTGATGAACGCCGGCAGCACGGGCTGGCCCAGCATTTTTGCGAACGTCTGTCCTTCTGCCACATCCTTCTGCCGATGTCCTTCGACACGGTGCCCGAAAATTTCGTGAAAGAATACCGCCGAGGCACGCCCGGAAAGAATCGCGGGACAGACGATCGGCTCCGCCGGGGGCGCCGCGACCAGCGCGTCCAATTTTGCCGCAACGCTCCGAACGGTTTCCTCCACCGCCTTATCGGGAGGAAGATGCGCCGGGTCAGAGGCTTCAATCGTCGCGAATGTACGCAGATCCATGCCATCCGGCG
>CAXUCT010000418.1:919-3687 GCA_964249415.1 uncultured Bryobacteraceae bacterium
GCGTTACGAAGCTGACCCCGGACCCCAAGATCTTCGGATGCTTCTTAAACTCACCCGACCATCCGCGCAGCTTTCTTTCCCAGCCGCTCATGTCCAAGTGATAGGTTTCCGGCAGGCGCGAGAACTTCTCCGGCGCTTCGGAAGAGAAATCCGCATCCTGATCCTTTTGTTGCGCCAGCAGCTGTTCATCGGTCTTCAGCTCCAACAAACGCCGGGAACCCAGCCGGTAATCGCGGTCGCTTTCCGACCACAAAGCGCGGCGGATTTGGTTCGCATCGTCCGTCAGGCTCAGCGGCGTGAACGTTGTAAACCGAATGGGATTGCCTTTGTAAGGACGATAGTTGTCGAATTTCGGCGACCCCACGCGAATTGTCGTATCTACCCCTCGTCCGTGGTTATGCACGCTCTGCATCAGCGCTCCTTGCGACGCCGACGCCGAATTCGTCTCTTGCTCGGTGACCTCATAGGCCATGTAGTACGGAGGCGGATCGCCTTTCGCTTTTAAGCCCGCGAACTCGCGATTCAATTCATCATTCAGAATGTCAGTGAGCGATAAGGTTGTTCCCGCTGAGATGCCGCTTGCCGGAAGCAATGCCAGGCCAGCAAGCGCAACCGGCAAGATAGGGAGCCACCGGAAAGACACGGCGCACCACAACCGGCGCGCGCAGTGCCGTGCGCTCCACAGCAAATTTGGGGGCAAATTCAAGGATAACAACCGGTACACTCGCTGACGTCTAGCCGCTTGGACAAGTTCCAACCGCCCGCTTCGTCATCAAGGCGGCTTTGTCCGCGTCAAGTGGCGAAGGGTGTGACCTCCTTCCGAATCCGCTACCAGCGTGCTCAAGCGCTTACTCCTGGTCTCTTCGAGCTTCGCGCTAACCACCCACCAGGTAGCCGCTCGGCGATACCAGAGCGCTTGTGCTTGGAAGAATTTCCAGGCGGCTGCATTGGCTCGGAACTTCGCCGCTTGCGCGCTTTCAAACTCGATGCTCTGTTGCTCGAATGAGTAGATGCGCGAGCGTTGCTCCTCTCGAGCCTCAAATGCGCGGATCCCTGCTCCGAGCATGAGGCCTTGCCGCGTGAGTTCTTCAACGCGGCTGATGTTAAGTGCGCTCCATGTGCTGCGCGGCTTTCGTGGTGTAAAGCGGATGCTGTAGCTGACGTCATCAATGCTTCGGCGAATCCCGTCGATCCAGCCGAAGCAGAGCGCTACATCAACCGACTCACGCCAAGTAATGCCCGGCTTTCCAGAATCTTTCTTGTGGAAACCTACCAGCAGCTCCTGGCGCCCATCGTGATGCTTCTCCAGCCACTCGCGCCATGCTGCTGGAGTTGCAAAGAACTTGGGTGCCATTTCTAAAGGTCAGAGTACTCGCCGGCCGTTCACGTTATATTGCATTGGGCTATCGTTTCCCTGCATCTCTAATAGATGGCATTGCGCTTGGGCTTTCCGGTTAAGGTTTTAGGTGCGCCAGGCCTCAAGAGCAATGACGCGCGCCGCTGGCAATCGAACCCACATCTACGCACGTCCCTCGGATACCTTGCTGCCATCTTCGATTACCTGGAGAAGACCGGCATCTCGATGTACCGGATGTCGTCTGACATCGCTCCCTATGCCACCCACCCCGACCTCTCCCAGTTTCACGATCAGGTGAAGGAATAGAAAAAGGAATTGAAGCAGACGGGCATTCGAGCTCGCCAACTGGATCTCCGGCTCTCTTTTCATCCGTCTCAATTTATCGTCCTCAATAGCCCCGAGCCCGCCTTACGAGACAAAAGCATTTGGGACTTGCGTGTTCAGGCCGAAATTCTCGACCGCATGGAGCTTGGTCCGGAAGCCGTGCTGGTGATTCACGTGGGCGGATCCTACGGCGACAACATCAGCGGCATCGATCGCTGGTGCGCCACCTGGGAGAAGCTGCCGGAACGCGTCAAAGCGCGCCTGGTTCTCGAAAATGATGATCTCCGCTACAGTGCCGCCGAAGTTCTTGAAATACACAGGCGCACGGGCGTGCGGCTTATTTTCGATCTCCAACACTTCTGGTGCCTCAA
The DNA here is from genome assembly GCA_964249415.1 of uncultured Bryobacteraceae bacterium. Classification (GTDB taxonomy): domain Bacteria; phylum Acidobacteriota; class Terriglobia; order Bryobacterales; family Bryobacteraceae; genus Bog-105. The sequence continues at coordinate 2,972 of CAXUCT010000418.1, forward strand.
TCCGGAGGGACTGGAACTCATCCCGACAGTCGAGAAGTTTTTGGCGACTTGGCCCACCGGAGTGCGTCCTAAAATGCACTTGTCTTCGCCACGGACGCAATTGCGCGAGGTGAAGCGCAAGAACCGCAAGACCGGCCGCAAGGAAACAGTACTGCAAGCGCCCGTCTGGACGGGCCACGCCGACTTCGTTCACCCGTTCGAGTTCATCAGCTTTCTTCGAGCCATTCCGCATCTCGATTTTGACATCATGATCGAAGCCAAAGCCAAGGATCTGGCGCTGATGCGGCTTCGTCAGGATCTTGTGCGCTACGCGCCCGATGTAGCAGTCCGCTTCGGCCTTAGCGAAAAGGCGCCGACCGTTATGCCCGAAGAGATCACTCTTGATCCCGCCGCACTCGAGTAGCGGAGCAAGTTTTATGCGGCTTTATTTAACCCACCCTCTCCGCTCGACTGAGCCGAACGCGGCATTTTAAGCACCTGAGCGATGGTGGTTTCAGTCTCATGGCGGCGGGCTTGAGCTTCGGTGAGCCAAACGCGTGCTTGGTGAAGCTCTTCGGCGCGGGTTGCGGCGGCTTGGTGACGCAGTTCGTGGGCTTCGCGGCGGGTTTCCTGTGCTTTTCGCTGCACTTCTTTTATAGCGTCTTGCTCCTCGCGGCGCTTTTGCGATACGAAGCCAATTTCCTCTTTTCTCTTTTGCTGTCTTAGCTTTTGGAGTT
>CAXUCT010000419.1:0-3683 GCA_964249415.1 uncultured Bryobacteraceae bacterium
CGATACTGCTGTCCCTTGATAGTGCACAGCAAGCTTCCGCGACCACTTACTTCACCACCGCAGAAAAGGAGCTAGCTGGTCTGCAGACCAGTCTAGCGACCGCCAAGAAGGCACTCACGACCGCAGTAGAGGCGAATAACGCCGCGAATATTGCGGCCGCATCAGCTCAGATCGGCACCTTGACAGGGCAGGAAGCATTAGCTCTGGCAACCGCTGAAGCTGAATTCTACGCAACTCTTACCCCTGAGCAGCAAGCAAAGTTAGTCCAGCTATTAGCCGGCGGCTTTGGTGGATTTGGCCACTTCGGCAGCGGGCCCGGAGCACCAATCGGCCACAGCGGTCGTTAACCTTTAGGATGAGTAACTTCGCATTGCTGAATGCGAGGTTACTCATCCTTTGAGCTTTAAGTATGATCTGGTTAAAGTCTAAATGGGGGTGCGCCGATTCGTAGGCATGGACGGTGTTGACGAAAACAATCAGTTGGTTTCTCTCGTTTACGCCAGTTCCAGCCGTCGCAAATTAGAGGACGGCGAGATCTTGGAAATTCTGCGAACATCCCAGAGAAACAATTCCCGGCGAGACATCACAGGCATGTTGCTATTCAAAGACGGCAACTTCCTGCAGGTTCTTGAAGGCTCTGAGGCCGCCGTTACAGAGCTGATGGAGACAGTAGAAAGAGACCCTCGCCATCGTGGCTTAATTGTGCTCACCAAGAAGCCCGTCACAGAACGTCAATTCCCAAATTGGTCGATGGCTTTCAAAGATCTCGGCGCGCTGTCTGATCAAGACAAGGCCGCCTTCAGTCCATTCCTCGCCCATTCCTTTCTAGATGAAGAGTTTCGCCGAAGGCCTGATCGCTGTTACAAGCTACTGCTGCACTTTAAGCAGAACATCAGGTGACCATCCGCGTCTATCGCTGTCCACCAGCGGCCGCAGATGTTAGGCTTCGATCCTTCCATCGCGCATACGCACGGTACGGTCCGCGAACGCCGCCGCTTCCGGGTTGTGCGTGATCATCAAAATCGTCTGTCCCATTCGCTGATTCAAATCGCGCAGGATACCCAGCACCGCATCCGAATTAGCGGTATCCAGGTTTCCCGTCGGTTCATCCGCCAGCAAAATCGCCGGCTGGTTCACCAGCGCGCGAGCGATCGCTACCCGTTGCTGTTCACCGCCTGAGAGAGCGCGCGGCTTATGGTCGAGCCGGTTCCTGATGCCGAGATCCTGGAGAATCGCATCAAAATTTGCAGGCTGGTTCTTTACGCCGGCCAGCGCTTGCGCGATAGCAATGTTATCCCGCGCCGTCAAAGTCGGCAGCAGGTTGTACTTCTGAAAAACGAAGCCGATCTTTTTCTGCCGCATTTCAGTGCGCCCGCTTTCTGAGAGGCTTCGCAGATTCAAACCATCGACGATGACGTCGCCCGCCGTCGGCGGCGCCAAGCCACCCAGAATATTGAACAGCGTCGATTTTCCTGAACCAGATGGTCCAATCACGGCAATAAACTCGCCCGGAGCAACCTCGAGATCAACCCCTCGGAGCGCCGAAACCTCTACATCTCCGACATGGAACGTCTTGAGCAATCCGCGAACCCGGATGATCGCTTCGTCCGCGTTTACCTGCGGACTACTCATACGCCAACGCCTCAATCGCGTCCTGCCGCGCGGCTTTCCACCCCGGATAAATCGCGCCGAGCAACGCCCCCACCAGCACGATTCCTCCTGCGATGAGCCACCAATCCGGAACTGCCACCACCTGCAGCGACGCCGGAGCCAAACTCATGATGAGCGACTTCGCTGCGAACGATAGCCCAATTCCGATAATGCAACCGGCCACTGCCAGCACCAGCGCTTCGCGTACCAGAATATCCAGGATGGTAAACGGCTTCGCGCCCAGCGCCTTCAAGATTCCGATCTCGCGCGTGCGCTCAATCACCGCCATATACATCGAGAGAAAAACAACCAGCAGCGCGACGATTACGACCACGGCAATAATTACCCAGATAAACGCCTTGAGCTCCGGAATGTTGCTGATGGAGAAGTTCGCCATAAAATCTCTCATCGAGATAGCAGTGAGATTTCCTTCTAAAAGCTTATTGAAGGAAGCTACCTCCTGATCGGCCAACGCGGGGTTGTCTAATTTCACAAGGATCTGAGATACCCGCGGCGGCTTCGAATTACCCGTTAGTTCTTGGAGCCGATCCAATTGAACAACTAAACGGCCCAGCACACCGCCTTGCATAATCCCGCTAATGCGCCAGTCGTGATTAAGCAGCTTATACGTTTGCCCAACGTGGAGCTTGTATTGCTGTGAGTAGGCGGAGTCGACAATCAGGTCATCCGGAGCCATCGGTGCTCCGCCGGAGACAAAGTGGAATCCACCACTCATCTTCTTGAACTGCTCTATGTTCACCCCGTTGATGTGGTCAATAAGATGCCCGGTCGGAATGATTAAGACACCCAGAGCCAGAGCTACATGGGGTTGCTTTGAAACGAAGTTGACGAAATCCTGGTTCACCTGCCCCACGGAGAACGAAAAGCTAGCTCCACCAGGCTTCAGAAAGATATCTGCTCCCGTGCCGCTCGCTCGGTGGGCCGAATCCTCCAGCAACCCTCTACTCAGCCCTACCAGCGTCAAGATTGCCACCACCTGAAGACTTACCAGCAACGCGCTGAGCAGAGTTCTCACCCAGCGTTGCTTCAGGTTTTCCAAAACCAGCTTATTGATCATCGAAAAGGAATCTACAGGATGCGCGTCAGGGCTGGCCCGTCAGAAAGTCCTTGGCCACTTTCTCCACCGGCTGGTGATCCATGTCCACGCGCCGGTTCAAACTCCGCATTGTCTCCTCGCCCATGTGGTTCGACAACATCTCGAGCGCCATCTCGATTCCCGGCTGTTGATCAATCAGCGCTTTCCTCACCACGAAGCAAGCGCTGTACGGAGGAAATGCCGCTTTGTCGTCGCGCAGTACGGTAAAGCTTTTATCGGTCAGCCGGCCATCCGTGGAATCCGCCGCGCCCATGTCGATCTTGTGCTGTTTCAACGCCTGGTACAACAATCCCAAATCCATGCTCTTGGGAGTGCCGTCCCAGCGCGGCGCATACACTTTATTCAAGCTCTCTAATCCATCCGGGCGCGTCAGAAACTCATAGCCTACGCCCAGGCGCCAACTCCTCGAAGACGCGGCGGAAAGGGTAGCGTCGCTTAGCCGTTGCGCGTCCGGCGTGCGCACTACCATCGCGAACGTATCGTTAAAGCCCAAAGGCGGCAGCCAGATCAGGTGAAAGCGGTTTAGGTAAGCGTCCTTCACATTGATATACGTACGCACCGGGTCCGCCGCCACTTTTTGCTTCAGAACTACGCTGCTGGCCGTTCCCGTGTACTCAGGATAAATATCGATATCGCCGTGGACAATCGCTTCGTGCGTAAGAAGCGTTCCGCCCAGATCGAGTTTGCGCTCTACCTTAATATGCAGCTTGCGCTCTAACTGCTGCGCCGCGATCTCGCCCAGCAGCCACTGCTCGGTGAAGTTCTTTGATCCCACAACCACCGCGCCGCTTCGAGAACAGGAAGACAAGCAAACCACTACGGCTGCGACGGCGACACCGGCCACCGCTGCCCGCCGAAGCTCCTGAATGTAACGCTTCATCTGGCTTGAATTCTTCGTTCCGCAACGCCCATCAAA
>CAXUCT010000420.1:0-1730 GCA_964249415.1 uncultured Bryobacteraceae bacterium
GTTATTGAGTACGACTCCTGATTACGGCTCGTTCTTTGTTACGTTGTTGAGGAGTCGCGGAGGTCTAGAGGTCGACGCTACTGGTATTGTGAGGACGGCTTCCATCCCATCCAGAATATGAGATCATTCCGTCCCTTGTCCGGACCCTCTCAGCGGCCAGAACGCTGCGGTTGTCCCCAATCCGGACTGGTCATCTGAATGCTCCAGATAGGGGCGCCGAGGTACGAGGGTCCGTCTGCTCTGACGAAAGCCGGAGCTTGCCCTCCGGCTATCCAAACGTTGGTGTCCGCCGGTTGTTTGCCCAGTATTGGAGCTATAAGGCCAGCGAGGCCCCCAAACTCGAACTTGACGGTAAAGCGCATAGCTTTTTTAGGCACGCCGGCAACCGAAAACGTCTCCTCGCCTTGCGGTAATATTGAGAGCTTCACGAGTTTCGGCTTTGGCGTGGTCGCCACGTAAGAAACTTTTGTCTCCTTCGTTTCGGGAGAAATGTTTTTGAGCACATTAAGAATGATGCCGTTCGCCAAGTCAGGCGGAAGATCGAGTCGACTCGTCTCGACCTTTTCCTCGCCTTTATCTTTAAAGCGGACTGTCACTTGCCCAGTAGAGGCATTAATTAAGACATCCGTCGGATTAGCGAACACTGGGCCCTTCTGAATGTGGTGGTCACGAAGTAGCCGGAATTGACTGTGTTGAGAAAAGACGGCCGTCTCGTCGTCGATCGAGCCGTCCTTAAAATCAAAGGCTAAATGGGACGTCACTAGATCACCCTTCGTAATCTGGACGAGATCACCTGACGCGAGTATTTTGCCCTCCATCGTGCGCAGGACCAGAAAACCGTGAATGGATCCCTCCATGTAACGCACGCGTATTGGATCACCCAGCAGGCCGGCCTGCAGTAGAAGGCAGATAGCTAAGAGCCTTGTAAGTGGCCGACAGCAGAGATGTCTCATGGAAGCTCCATAGGTGAGGAATCTCCAGGGGACTTCGGTAACGTTCCGCTGTTTGTGGGCTGTATAGCGCATTACTTCAGAACTGTGGACTTCGCTAAAATCTCCGCTGATCCGATGCTATCAATTACCCGCTCGGGTGACGCCGCTTCGCTTGATTGCGTCGGATCTGCGGTGACTTAACAGGCACGTTTTCAGAACTCTGCAACTGGAAAGCGCATCCTGCTTCGCTGCTCTGTCGTAAACGATTGCCACGTGGCCAGGGGAATCGCATTAACGTCGCGACTCGCGTCAGCATACCAGCGCCGCACGTAGCGGATCGTAAGAAGAGCACGCGGCGTGTTGGTCGTATTCGGCGTACCTCGATGTAAAGCCCAAGGATGGCGGATAAGCACATCGCCTACATCCAGAATCAACGGCTCCATCCTAATTTGGCCGAGTTCGACGGAACGGAAAGCTTCGCTCCTCGGCATGCGGTGAGTGCCAGGTGCAATCTCGATTGGGCCGTGCGCCGAAGTGATGTCGATCAAGCCAAAGCTGACCACCACCATGTATGTTGGCAGCAAGAGTTCAGGAGCTTCGGCAAACAACGGACGGTGGTAATCGACATGAAGTTCCTGATGCCTTGAGCCTTGGAGTGCTACGTCACAACCCCATTGATCGGCCACTATCCTGTCATCCATAACTCCATGCACCATGCTAAGAACCCTGGCGTCGAAGAAGAACTCAGGTGCAAAGCACGGAGCCGTGAATGGCATTGGCAAGAAATGGCGGTGCGGA
>CAXUCT010000420.1:1740-2510 GCA_964249415.1 uncultured Bryobacteraceae bacterium
GACCTCGATTGGGCGCGTCGCCATGCTGCTCTATATAGTCCAGGAGAATGGGCCAAAACGCTTCGCGACATTCGTGAATCAGAGATTTGCTGAGATGTGATCTGAGAACACAGAATCCTTTGTTTGAAAGTTCTGCAAGGTTTTCTGCAAACGACATCGATGTTCCGACACGATAATCTGCGTCAGTGAGATTCCGTTAGCTCCTGCTTGCGGTCGACCTCTGAAAACAGCGCTTCAAGCTCTATCTCCGTACTGTCAACGCGGAGAACTCCGCCAGGTGGAATCCAAGTTGGCTCAGTTGTTCGCTCTTGTGAAAGCGTCCACGCAGTGCGCTTCTCCGGGTCGATAATCCAAACGCAGTGAGACCCCCAGCTGATGTACCGCTTAGCCTTTTCCAGAGCTTTGGTAAGAGTGTCTCCAGGAGATAAGATTTCCACGCAGACTTCGGGGGCCGCTGTTGGATAGGGTCCTTTAAATTTGCCCTGCACTGCGATTACGTCTGGCACAGGCTCAACATCTGGTGCGACCTTGAGACGAACCTCTAGAGAAGTGTTCCAGCCAGTTCTTTCCAGCAGTGTCGCGATGATGAATTGCACAATGCCGTGCAAGAGAGTGGGCGTGGATTTCTGGACGGCCTCGCCAAACCAGTACTCGTAGGCCGGCTTGGCTCCGTCGTAAAGCTTGTGAAACTCCTGAATGCTAAGCAGTGAAGGTTCAGCAGCCATGCTTTTACATACTACGTCCTATGACGGAGGCCCGACGCAAAATAC
>CAXUCT010000420.1:2520-3668 GCA_964249415.1 uncultured Bryobacteraceae bacterium
TCATAGCCTGAAGCGTGCGGCCAACGCTGCGAGCATTTGGGCGGCCTGGCCGATTTCTGGTACAGCCAGTGCGGCACGCTCAGCCCCACTTGTAAGCTGATTCAGCCGTTCTAGAATAAGCGTTCTTTCGGTTGTGCCCCCAATGAAGGGCTCTACCCCGCGTAACATCGTGAACGTAATACCAGCGTTGATGTTAGGGTGATCGACCGAGGCGGGTAGCCGGGCGAGAATCTTGGAAGTCCTATCCAAGACGTGCATCAGGTCAATAGCAGCGGATAACATGTGCTCTTTTTCAGGCGCGGCAGCAGTCGTGGATTTTGCGTAAGCTTGTACGAGAAACCGCAAAAGCATCCCATAGACTGCATTAGCCAAATCCAAAATCATGGCTGCAGGTTCCGCATTGATGAATAGCTTGCCTGCCGGCTCGGCCGTGCGACGCATGATTGGATTTTCAGCCACTGGGTAGGCTGGTGCAAAACCAGGATTCTTGGCGAGAAAGGCACTATATTCCGCCTTTGTAGCCTGGAATCGGCGGTAGTGTGAATCGTCGCGGTCAGCGGGTGATCCTTCCCCTTGTTCCACAATCAGGTCAATGGCACGACTGGCTGTTTCCAGGTCGCGGATTGTCTCCACGCCCTGCAGTCGTATGATTGCTGGGCCAATCTGCCCGCCTTCCGACCCAACGAATAAAGCAGCGGTACCGGAGCGTTCCACAAATGCCCTCAGGTTGGCCCGGATCGCCTCGTAAAGATGGCTCACCGTGACATAGTCCTGGGCGCTGGGCATTAGTCCCTGGTGGACCTGTTCTCTTTCTGGTCCCCCGCTGAAAAAGCCTTTTCCGTCTTGCTTTTCTACACCGGTCTGACGTTCCAGGAAGATGAAGTGATCAAGCGTTTCAAAAGAGAAAGGGGTAAGGCGCAAGACCACCCCGGAAGGAAAGTATCCAGGGCTAACCGGGAAATTAGGACGAGTAAAATGTGGTCGTCCGCCAAGCGCCGCGGTCAGATTGGCAACGATCAAGAGATGGCCCATCTCCTCGATTGCAACAGCCATGATGGTTTCCCGCCACCGCTCAACGGCGTCAGACTCTGTCTCAGAAAGGCCGGAACTGGTCCCGCTTCTGAGACTGAATGCAGCATATAGATAGC